>NZ_JANKBZ010000075.1 GCF_024623785.1 Archangium lipolyticum | reverse complement strand
TCCCGCGTGTGTCCTTCCCGGGCGTCGTGTCTCCCGTCCTGTGTTTCGCATCTTCGCGCTGGCGAGCTCTCCCCAGGCTTGCTTGATTGGCATTCCATCCTTCAAGCCCAGGAGCGCCTCTTCCATGTCGAAGCGGATGCCTCCCTGGCGCGTGTGGTCCAGGACCAGACGGCGGCTGATGCCCGGCGCGTGGACGGGGAGACTGCACTCCACAGCGCGAGGGACTGGCTCACGCGCCTTCAGGCTGCGCTGCGGCAGCAGCGGACGTCTTGCAGCGTCGCCGCAGAGAAGAGCGAGCGCCAGGCAGCGCATGCGAGAGCTACGGCCGAGAAGACCCGTCAGTCACGGCGCTGCGAGCTGCGGCGCGCGCAGGAGAACCATAAGCACGCAGCCGCGGGTCTCTCGGAGCTGCAGCGAGGGCTCGAGGAGTTCCACCATCGCGCCGGCGCGCACCAGCAGGTGATGCGATGCGACGGGATGCCGAATCGCTGCTCGGTGTCTCCGAGCTTGGGCCCGACGAGCTTGCCATGCATCTCGATGCGAGCCGGTCTCGACTCGCCGAGGCCGACCGCGAGCGGCGCGATGGTACGCAGCGACTCGCTGATACCTCGAAATCGGGAGGAATATGAGAAGGCATTGGAGGCGCTCCGGACTCTCGTTGACGGCGAGCTCGCCATGGATGCTGCTCATGCCGTCGCAGCTCGACATGCTCCGCAGGCAGTGGGGGCAGAGAGCCCTCGTGGACCGCATTTCCGTCCTCGCGCGCGAGTTCGACACCTCGCGTAGCGGCCATCAATCCATCGTGTGCGGGCGAGCCGAGCAGATTGGTGGCGTGCATGGTGAAGAGACCACGAGTGCGCGGGTGCGCTCACTCCGTGAGGGCATGGATGCCGAGCAGAGGCTCCATGAGGACGATGAACGCACGGCTTGAGCGAGCCTTGCTGAGGTGGAACGTACGCTCACCGAGGTGAATACGCAGCGTCGGGAACTGACGGAGCGCGAGCTGCTGTGGCAGGAATTCGATACCCGAACTCGTCGCTTGGGTGGGCCCACGTCCCTCGTGGATCGTTCCTCATTGGAACGTGCCCGCGTGTCCGTCGGCGCGCGACTCGCGGCAGCGGAGGCACGCGAGGAGGAACTCACGCGCACGCGTGAGCGACTGCACGCGAGCTTCTCTCCGCAGGAGGTGCGTTCGGACCAAAACAGCTTCGGCTCAGGGCTCAACCTCGCCGCCGAGTTGCTCGCCACGAGGTTCGGGGATGCTGGAATCGAGAAAGCAGGGCTGCTGGAGGCAAGGCTTGGCCCACTCGCGCAGGCATTGGTGGTCAAAGACCCTGTTGCCGCAGCACGAACGAGCGCAGGCAGGCCTAGATCCTTTCCTCTGTGTGGCTGGGGGATGGAGGCGCCCCCCTCGTGACGCTGGACGACGCCCATGGTCGCCACCGCGACGGCTCATCAGGCGTTCCTGATTGAAGAGGATCTGGCTCTTCGGGTGTCACTCATCCCGGAGCGACCCCGCCTTGGGCGAAAGGCTCGCGAGAAGTGAGCTGCGGAGCTTCGCGAAGAGGCTGAACTCCGCGAGCGGGAACTCGAGGAACAGTGCGCGCGCCGCCGGGTGCTTGAGCGTCTGGTGGAGGATGGAGCGTCTTTGCTTGCTATCCTGGCTGTCTGGCTCGCGGGTGCTCCTTCTCTTGAAATCGCGGAGCTTCGTCGTCGCACGGTCGATGCGTAGGCACACGCTGCGCTACATCGCGGCGCGGCCACTCAACATGCCGAGGCTGCGCGCTCGCTCCGGCCGCGCATCGACGGTCTTCGCGGGCTTCTCTGTGGCGCCTTTCTTCTCGCTCCTCCCGATCATGCAGCACGAAAGGCTTGGCTCGATGAAGAGCACAAGGGAGCTATTGCTGCACAGATCGAGGTTGCACGTCGCGCCAGGGCTACGCGCATCGTCGAAGACATGCTCGACGTCCTTCGCCGGCCACCGCTCTGGAGGCCGAACTCGACCATCCTCATGGCCGTGTCAGCTGGCTTCGCCAGGAGCGGGACCGCTTGGACGCGGCGATCGACACCATTGATTATATTTGCAAGAACGTCGACGCGCGCACCTGGTGCGACGCGGCGGAGAAACTGCAGCAGAGAGAAGCGCTCGTTCCGGCGTTGCTGGCTCAACTCCATCAAGCCGAATCCGCACTCGAGACCGAACGTGGTCGAAGGGAGATTGCTTGTGCCCAGGCCGCCAACAGGCTCACTCAAGCGGCGACGCGTTCAGATGGGCGCCTTTGGCGCTCTCTCCGAGCTTCCTTGGATACGAGCTTCCGGGCGGCGTGACGAGATCCGACTCGTCGAAGACCAGCGACGCGAGCTCGTTGCGCTCCTCGGGCGTGTCTGGCCCGCCTGGCGTGAAGGTCTCACCGAGCTTCCAGCACATGGTCTTCCGCCCACGCTGGCGGGGTGGGGCCGACTTCTCGACGCTCGTCGAGCCGAGGGACTCCCCGAGCTGCCTGCGCGTCTCAAGCGTCGCACAGCAGCTGCGCTTGCCGTGCCCCACTTCAAAGCCATTCTCACGGAGGCCAGTCGTTCGGCATTGGGCCTGTCCGAGGCAATCCACGACCGAGCGGTACGCCTGCGCCCGCCTGCCGGGCTGGTGGCGCACACTCGTCGCGGCGACGTCGACCCGACCGTCGTTGCCTGCGTGCTCGGCGAGGTTTCCATTCCGGAACGGGCCTTCATGGATGGGCTCCTGCTCAAGGGGGAGAGCCGGGCCGTGTTGCTCGTCGAGAACCTCAGTGCCTGGCGTGACCTGCCCGCTCTGCCTGGCTAGTTGTTCGCCCACGTCCCTGGCTGGGATACGGCGACGGTTGTCCACCTGCTCGAGCGTGTCGTGCACGTGCTGATGGTCCGCTTTGGTGAGCTCAATCCGAACGGAGTACGGATCTTCGTCCGCCTGTGCGAGCAACGACCGGACCTGCGCTGATTCATTCCACCGCTCTGGGCGCAATTCATCGAGAGCCACGGCCGACGGATGTCGTGGCCCCCTGACCTTGACCCCAGCGCGGTTCCCTCTCTTGCGGTGAACTCGCTGAGCGCCGTCTGTGACTTGAGCAGGAGCGCCTCGTGCTCAACCCGCGAATCGCCGAGGCGATCGAGCAATCCGTTTAGATGGGACCGCAGACGCGCGAGCATTGCGAGCAGCTTCGCCCCATACCTGTTTGGACTCCTGGAGAGCAACAGTCCAAACCCTCGCTCCGTTGGTCTCTCACCAGACGAATCTGCCGACAAGGAGGAGAGACCGTAGGCCTCGTGGCGAGGAACTGAAGCTCAACGTTACGCTGAACCCTGCGCCCGTTGCCCTTCTGCGGCGGAGCCGAAGGTTGACCCTTGAGGCCGGTGGTAGAAGCCGCGGCCCACCGGCTCAGCCGAGGGCCACGCGAGCCAGGTTGAACCCGGGAAGAGAGAGTCGACGAAGGTGGTTGACTCCCAACGCGGCGGTGATAGAAGCCGCGCCCCCTCGGACGGAAAGGCGAAGCCGCAACGGCGGCGGAGCTCCCGGACGAGTTTGAAAGACGGAATAAGGAGTCGACGAAGCGGAGTTGACTCTCAACGCGGCGGTGGTAGAAGCCGCCTCCCCCGAAACGGCGAAGTCGCGCAGGCGACAAAGCCGGGTTGGCGGGAAGAAGAGAGTCG
>NZ_JANKBZ010000074.1 GCF_024623785.1 Archangium lipolyticum | reverse complement strand
TCTCACCGCGCTACATGGGGGAGGGGGTGAGGGAGGCGGCGGAGGAGATGTTCAGCTCACGGGCGGTGCTGCTGTCGGTGGGCATGTCGATGATGCTGTACATGGTGGCGTGGGCGGCGCCGGAGCCGGTTTTCTCCAAGGCGTTCGCCACGGCGGTGACGATAGGGCTGCTGATGACGTACACGGCGGTGGAGCTCTACAACGTGGGGTTGGCGTGCCTGCGGCTGTACCGGGAGGCGGAGGCGGCGAGGACGCGGGAGCAGTTGGAGGCTGTGGCCGAACGCTTCGGGAAGGAGATGGGGGGAGTGGGGCTGAGGGTGCTGGTGACGCTGGCGGGAGCGAGGCTGGCCAGGGCGTTGCCGGAGGTGCCGGGAGGAGGGCTGTGGGGGCGGCTGTCACCGCCCCGATTCAGCTTCGCGGGAGGGAGGGGAGGGCTGAGGGTGGGAGAGGGGGCGCGGGGGCAGGTGAGCGTGGCGGACGGCACGGTGGTGCTGATGGGGGTGACGGCGAACACGACGGCCGCGGCGGTGACGTCAGCGGTGTCAGCAACCCGGACGACAGGGGCATGTGACGAGTCGAAGAAGAGTGACAACCAGGCCCACCATCTCTTCACCAACAAGAACGACACTGCGGAATCCAACGGTGGTCCCTGGACGCCTCGGTTCGAAGACTTCTTCAAGCGGGCGGGGATGAGTCTCGATGATCCAGCGAACATCGTTTATCTACGAGGCCACAAGGGGCCTCACCCCGAGGAATACCACAGCGAGCTTTTCAAGCGATTAGAGGCTGTTTTCAGGAATTGTAGTGGTCAGGCCGAGTGTCGAGTCAGGCTCGTGAGAGCACTCGACGAGATCGCAGGGGAGGTTTGTACGCCTGGCTCCAGACTCAACAAGCTCGCTACGAGGTCGCGATGACCACGCAGACGAAGTACTATGAATTGTACGACGATGTGTATGCCCCAGGACGTTGGCATTTGAGAATGCCTGTCGATAGCCATGGCGAGTGGATCGATACCTGGCAGTTCAAGGAGGGCAAAGTCCTGGAGTTCGAGGGCCCCATTCGCTTCCCCGTGAAGCCAGCGGGCGTTGCGCTCGAATACAGTCTCTCCATGGGGATTCCTGTCGTCCATCGCCGGGTGGTCTCTCTCTTCGAGCGTCTGGGGCTCGAGAAGGAGGTGCAGTTCATCCCCGCCGGGGTGGAGGGTCAGCCGGAGCCCTATTTCATTCTCAATACCCTGCAAGTCATCAAGTGCATCGATGATGCCCGGTGTGAGGAGGTGCTCTACTGGGGACCAGAGCACGGCGAGCCGGAGTACGTGGGTGAATATCGGAATGTCGTGGGGCTGAAGGTAGACCCGGCGAAAATAGGTAACGCCAACATCTTCCGTACCTGGGGTTGGCTGGTGACCCTTGTCGTCTCCGAGCGCGTCAAGCTGGCCATGGAGCAAGAGGGTATCACCGGCGCCAGATTCATCGAGGTTTGAAGGGGAGCCCCGAGCGGACACCGCGCCATGTGGTTGGTCGAGGTCTGGCCTCCCCACCGTGCAAGGGAGCGGCGAGGGTTGGTCAATGTCCCTCGTTCGCCGAGGGCCGGAAGGAGCGTCATGCATCCGAGCGTCGTCCTCGTTTTCTGTCTGCTGGTGGTGGTGCCGCTTTCGGCCCGAGCGGCCCCGCCCGAAGTGGAGGCGCGGCTCTGGGGGCTGGAGCCAGTGGGGGTGAGCGAGTACCGCGGAGGCCAGGGGCGAGGGCTGAAGCTCAGCTTCAAGAAGCTCGAGCCCAACCCGGCGCTGGAGCTGTTCTCGTTGGAGGAGGCGAGGGCGGTGGTGGAGGAGTTGGGGCTGCCATCGGCCAGGGGAGTGGTGATGGCGGGCATGGCGGCCGAGCCACCGCCCCCGGCGGACCTGGGGAGGAGGGTGAGAGAGGCCTACGAGAAGCTATACGGGCCGGCGCAGGTGGCACTGCCGGACGCGCTGGAGAGGGCGAAGTGGCTGCGGGCCCTGGCGCTCTCACCGCGCTACATGGGGGAGGGGGTGAAGGAGGCGGCGGAGGAGATGTTCAGTTCGCGAGCGGTGCTGCTGTCGGTGGGCATGTCGATGATGCTGTACATGGTGGCGTGGGCGGCGCCCGAGCCCGTCTTCTCCAAGGCGTTCGCCACGGCGGTGACGATAGGGCTGCTGATGACGTACACGGCGGTGGAGCTCTACAACGTGGGGTTGGCGTGCCTGAGGCTGTACCGGGAGGCGGAAGGGGCGAGGACGCAGGCGCAATTGGAGGCGGTGGCCGAACGCTTCGGGAAGGCGATGGGAGGGGTGGGGCTGAGGGTGCTGGTGACGCTGGCGGGGGCGAGGCTGGCCAGGGCATTGCCGGAGGTGCCAGGAGGAGGGCTGTGGGGGAGGCTGTCACCGCCCCGATTCAGCCTGGCGGGAGGAGGAGGGAGGGGAGGGTTGAGGGTGGGAGAGGGGGCGCGGGGGCAGGTGAGCGTGGCGGACGGCACGGTGGTGCTGATGGGGGTGACGGCGAACACGACGGCCGCGGCGGTGACGTCGGTGGTGTCAGCGGCCCGGACGACGGGGGCATGTGACGAGTCGAAGAAGAGCGACAACCAGGCCCACCATCTGTGCACGAACAAGAATGACTCGTCCGACATCAGCGGCGGTCCCTGGACGCCTCGATTCGAAGACTTCTTCGCACAAGCGGGGATGAGTCTCGATGATCCAGCGAACATCGTCTACCTGCGGGACCACAAGGGGCCTCATCCCAAGGAGTACCACCAGGAGATCTTCAGGCGGCTCAAGGAAGCACTTGAGTCTTGTGGGTCCCGCGCCGAGTGTCGAACCAGGCTCGTGAAAGTGCTCGACGAGATCGCAGGAGAAGTATGTACGTCGGGATCCAAGCTGAACAGGTTCGTCACGAGGAAGCCATGACCTCTCAGACAAGATATTACGACCTCTTCGACAATATGTACGTTCCAGGGCGTTGGCATTTGCGGACGCCTGTCGATAGCCAAGGCGAGTGGATCGACACCTGGCAATTCAATGAGGGAAGAGTGTTGGAGTTCCAGGGGCCGATACGCTTCCCCGTGAAGCCAGCGGGAATTACTCTTGAATTCACTCTTTCTTCCTTTGGGATTCCCGTCGTACACCGCCGGGTGGTCTCGCTCTTCGAGCGTCTGGGGATGCAGAAAGAGGTGCAGTTCATCCCTGTCGAGGTGGAGGGCCAGTCAGAGCCCTGGTTCATTCTCAATGCCTTGCAGGTCATCAAGTGCATCGATGATGCCCGGTGTGAGGAGGTGTTTTATTGGCTGCCGGAGGACAACCGCCCGGACAAGGAGGGTCAATACAAGAACGTGCGAGGGCTGAAGGTGGACCCGGCGAAGATAGGGGACGCCAACATCTTTCGTCCCTGGGGCTGGAAGGTGGTTCTCATCGTCTCCGAGCGCGTCAAGCTGGCTATGGAGCAAGAGGGCATCACTGGCACTGAGTTCGTCGAGGTCTGAGGATGGCGTTCCGCGCAGTGCGCCCGTGGTCGCCGAGGGCCGGATGGGTCGAGATGCATCCGAGAATCATCCCTGTTTTCTGTCTGCTGCTGGTGGTGGTTCCGCTTTTGGCCCGAGCGGCCCCGCCCGAAGTGGAGGCGCGGCTCTCGGTGCTGGAGCCAGTGGGGGTGAGCGAGTACCACGGAAGCCAGGGGCGAGGGCTGATGCTCACCTTCAAAAGGCTCAAGCCCGACCCGGCGCTGGAGCTGTTCT
>NZ_JANKBZ010000073.1 GCF_024623785.1 Archangium lipolyticum | reverse complement strand
ACCTGCTGGTCATTGAGGCGTGGCTTGCGCATGACCGCAGAAGTAATAGCGCCCGTCCTACTTTTCGCACCACTCAGCCTACACACCGCTCCCTTGCTCCCCTGCTAAAATGAGGGGATGGCTCAGGTCCCCAACGGGAATGCCGAGCTGACCAGTCATGGTCTCGACAGCACCGGCCGGGCACGCTTGGGGTGCGGGCTCCTTGCGAACCTGGGCACCGGCACAGGCCATGTTGGCGGCGGCGGCCGCGGCGAGCAGCACGTTGGCCCCGGTAGAGCCGTTGCCTTTCTTCTCCCGCTCCGCCTGTGAGCCAGGGGCCTTCTTCTTCATGCGAGTCGTTCCCGAGCTGAGCGTCATGGTGGTGACGGGCGCAGAGGTGTCGGCCTTCGAGGGCGCTGCGCCTGCGTCAGCTTCGGGCGGCTTCCAGGGTGGCGCTATTTCATGAACGCGCGTGACCCATGGCATCGAGCCAGTCAGGGAGAACCCTTCAGGCTGGGTCGGTGTGAGGCTCGGCTGGCCTGGAATCGGTGTGGAAGGCGGCGGCTGGAGCTGGCCGAGAACATGGCCCAGCCCCAACCCCACCCCCGCGAGTCCCACCACGGCGACGAGGAGGACCGGAACGGCCCGCCTCACCCGGGTACGAAGCGTGGGGAGGGTCTTCGTGGCGGGCGGCTCGGATGGGTCGAGGACTACGACGGGAGGAGCGGGCGGCTCGCCCCGCTTGGGCTTTTGCCGGATCCACCGGCGCAGCCACGCCTGGGGATCGTCGCCCATCAGTTCCGGCGCGTCCTCGGTGGTGCGCCCGTCCACCGTCCAGCCGTAGCACAGGGTCATGTCCCAGCGAGGATCCGTCTTCGCCTCCTCCCGTAGCTTCTCCAGCGCCTCGCACAACGACTCGGCGTTCGGCACGCGGGCGTGCGGCTCCCTGGCCAGCAGGTGCAGGCACAGGTCACTCAACGCCCGGGGTACGCGGGAGTTGCGCACGTGCGGGGGTTTGGGGCCGCCCTCCAGAATCTCCCCCAACAGCTCGTCGTCCGGGCCATCGAAGGGGTACACGTCGGTGATGAGCACGTAGAGGATGACGCCCAGCGCGTACAGCTCGTCCGTCAACGCGTACTCGTAGCGCTCCCCCTGCTTGCGCTCCTGGCGCAGGAAGAAAGCCACCGACTCGGGGCTGCGGTAGTGGAGGTTGGCCGGGGCCAGGGCTCCGGTGACGCGAGGAGCGCCCGGCATGGTGCCCGCGCCGAAGTCCACCAGCACCGGCTCTCCATCCGTCTCGCGCACCAGCACGTTGTCGCCCTTCAAGTCCCGATGCAGCACCTCCTCGGCGTGAATCGCCTTAAACGCCCGGGCGAGCGGCAGCAGCTTCTCCACCAGCTCGCGGGCGCACGGATTGTTGTCCCGGGCCCACTGGTAGAGCGTCACTCCCGGCACGTACTCCATGACGAGCACCAGGTACTCGGGCTTCTCCTCCGGCCACTTGAAGTGACTGAGCAGCTTCACCACGTTGGGGAACTCGTGGCGGAGCATGATGAACAGCTCGCGCCAACCCCACTCCCCTACGCTCTCCAGGTGGATGAACTTGAGCGCGCACGGGCCGCCATCGCGCCACGCGAGGTACACCTTGCCGAAGCCCCCAGCACCCAGCCTCTTGTCGACGCGGTAGCCGCCCACCACCATGTCCGGCTGCACCACGTCCTCCAGCGGGGTCTTCACGGTGCTCCTCCAGCGGCGACACCGGACAGTGACGCTTGAAGTCCGGTCATGTGGTCAACCTCGGGAGTGGGTAGGCTACCAGATGGAGCGATACAACTTCCCGATGAACTTCACCCGCTGGAGAGGAGTGAGGAGTACGGACCCTACGAGGCGAGGCGACTTCCGCCTGCGTTGTCCATGTTGTCCAGCGCTGTCGGGGCACCCGATAGAATGGGAGTCACCCATCGGAGGCGCTGATGACATCCACTCTGCTGGTGCTACTGCTCCTCTCTCAGGCGGAAGGGCCCGACAACCCACCCGATGGGGTCGACCTGGCGCACCTGGACCCGGCGCCGGACGGGATGCTGCGCCCGGGCGCCTTCGCATCCCTGGGCCTGGGAGTGGACCATGCCCGCTGAGATGCCGCGGAAGTGGGTGGCCCTGGTGCTTGGAGCCGTCGTGCTATCCACCGGCTGCATCACGGTGACTCCACCCGCGGGACGCGGTGCACTCCTGGACCGCAACTCACGTGCCACGCCTGGGCTGGCAGTCGAGATACGTGGTGACGCCCAGCACGCGGCCACGGGCTCGAATGCACCAACTCGGCTGCTCCGCCGCCGGGGTGAGCGCGTACAGGGCACGGAGATGGCCATGGTGAGCCCGGCCGAAATGGCCGTGCGCGCGGTGGTCAGCGGGGCCAGGCAGGCGGACGCCTTCGAGTACCTGCTGCTGCTCGCGGGCCTGGACAACGTCAACGACGAGCCCCCGCGACGCGCTCCCCTCACGCCCCAGGAGGCGGCCCGGGTGCTGGCGGTGCTGTTGAACAAGCCCGTGACGCTGGGTTCGTTCCCGCCGCGCATGGCCGTCTGCCACCTGCTGCGTGAGGTGCTGGAGGGAGGGGAAGTCTCCCGCGAGGAGCTGCTGCGCCGGGTGGATCGATTCAAGACGGTGGCCGTGCTGCGACCGGACGGCTACCTGGCCTGGACGCTCAACGGACGCACCCAGCAGAAGGTGGGCCCGGTGGAGTGGAAGGAGGAAGCCTTTCGCGCTGGAGCCTTCGAGCTGGGCCGTTTCTACACCGTCAGCGGTTGGGTCTTCCGGCAGGCAGATGCGCAACTGCGCCCCATCATGGAAGGGCCCGGGCTGGCCGAGGTGTACGACGACGCCGACTACACATCGGCCGCTCGCTGGATGGCGCGGAGGAGGCTTTCGTCGAGCTGTACCATGCCATGGGCCAGCTGCTCACGCGCCCGCTGGACAGCATCGCGGCGCTGCAACACCTCCCGGCGGGAGTGGCGGCCCTCATTGCCTCCTCGCCGGAGTACCTCGATCGCTTCCGGTACATGACTCGCGGCGAGCAGGTGAAGGCGCTCTCAAAGCTGACGACCAACCTCATCGTCACGTTCGGCACGGCTGGGGGCACGACAAGCACACTGACGAGGACGTTGGGCGGGTTGGAGGCCACCGTGCCGGTGCTGTCCCTCTCGGCCGAGGGGCTGCTGGCGGTAAGGACGGTGGCGGTGTCAGCGGGCACAGTGACGACCACGCTGGAGGCGGGCGTGGGCACCATCTCCATCCTCCACATGGCCAGCAAGGATGACCAGCCCCCGGGGAGTAAAACCAAGAATCCCTATTTGAGCCTGACGAGAGCGCAACTCGAAAAGTCAAGAAGAAGCTTCATCAAGCTGGTCGAGGAACATGAGAAGAAGCTGCTGGAGTACCGTACCGCTCCCTTCGCCAACGATAATCTTGGAAAGCTCAAGAACCAGCCTCCTGAAATTCAACGGAAGATCATTTCGGGACGAATTGAAGAAGTGGAGGAGCAATTGATGAAGCAGCGTGGGGAGCTGAGAAAAGTCGAAGAAGCGCTGCGGGCGTTGAATGGGGGCGATTGAGCGTATGCAAATTCGTTTACAACAGCTGGTTCTGGCCCTGACGAGGCTCGTCGAGGGGTATCAGCAGCTTGGCATCGACGTCCTGACAATCGACGACATGGACCGTTATTGGGTTGTCAGATCCCCGGAGTGGACCGAGTTCCACCAGGAGCCCAAGCTGTCCGTGGGCTCTCTCCTGGAGGACTGGGCAGGACTTCAGCGGGTGCTCCAGGGCGGCACGCCCACTGCGGTTGGTTTCGAGCGTCTGGGAGCCGTGATTCGTGTCGTCTCCGACCGCATCCTCGAGCCTTCCACCTCGACCCCTGGGGCGAGCAATTCCGTGCGCATCGACATCCATTTGCGGCAACTCCCCCTCCTGCTGACAAGACTCGTCGAGAACTTCCAGCAGGCAGGCGTCAGCGCCCTGGAGATCGACGACATGGATTATTATTGGGTAGTCGAGCCCCCGGAGTGGACCGACTTCCAGAAGGAGCCGTCGCTCTGCGTGGGCTCTCTCATCGATGATTGGGCGGAGCTCCAGCGGGTGCTGGAGGGAGGCATCGTCACCACGGTGGATTTCAACCGTCTGGGGGCGATGCTCCGTGCCGTCTCCGAGCGTCTCGGTCGGCAGTGAAACCGCCAGGCTCGGACTCGGAGGCTTCTTTCGGTCGAGTCAAGTCTCGTCGAAGGACGATGTAGTTCACCAAATGAGGCATGAGGCCATGGGAATCAACACGAGCTTGGACATGAGCTTGATTGTCCAGCTGCGCAAAATGGCCGCAGCAGGCCATGGAGTATGTGAAATGATGCGTTGGCTGCTCGAATATTTGTCGCTCGATGCGTCCAAAGGAAGAATCAAGACCATCGCATACCCGCAGAAAGCATTCTGCCTATCTCTGGGAGATGCTGCTGCTACTGGCGCATGGCACGTCTTTCCTGGTGGAACCTGGTCGGACGAGGAGTGTGAACAGCTCCTGCTGCCTCGAATCCGTGCGACCAGGAATCAATGGATGTCAACGCATTCGTGACGTGGCGAAATGGGATGAGGCGATTCGGGTCATCAATGTTTTCCATCAAGAGAGGGGGATTGAATGGTCGTATTTCAGTGTGAGTGGCTCGATGAGCAGATGGGCTCAGAGCGTTCAGGATTCGATCTGGGGCACATGACTTTTTCGGGGGGAAAAAGGAATTTGCACATCGCGTGGAAAGAGCCCAGACCAGGCAATGATGCTGGCCATTGCCATTACGGATCTTCTCTACGGACTGGAGACGCTGTTGAGGGGGGAGCGGTCTGAGTATAGGTTCGTCGGAACGGACTCCTCTTTTTCCGTTTGGCTCAAGAAGTCCAAGCAGGGGCGTATCTCAGCTCGTTGCGGAACGACAGAGCTTGGCGAAGCCGAGTCCACAGTTCTCTGTAAATCGATTCTACATGGCGTTGAGACATTCTTTGCCCAACCCGGAAATGAGCTTCCAGTGAACGACCCTGTCCGCGAGGACCTCTTGTCCTCTGTTCAGAGCTTCAAACGTTGTCTCCACGAGGGGTGAAAACGGCCTGCGTTCCATGGAATCCAGAACCATTTTCATAACTGAGCAGGCCATAACATGGCGACCTGAAGGAATCCTGCATCTTCCCTGGACTGAGAATCGCCTTCACCATGAGGGCGTTACGCCGAGTGCCAAACGGCAGCCGGCTGGTGAGGAGCCAGTAGAACGTGACGCCCCAGCGCCCACAGCTCGTCCGAAACGCGGGACTTGTAAGTGACGGGCTCTCCTACGTTCTCACCGAGGAAGCGCCACGCTTCCGGGCTCACGTATTCCTGCGTCCCTGGCGGTAGCAGGCCAGCACCGAGTAGCGTCGTGGCCTCAAGCACGTTTCCGATACCGAAGTCCACCAGCACGAACTCCCCATTGCGCGAGCGAATGAGGATGTTGTCGCGCTTCACATTACGGTGCAGAACGTTCTTGCGGTGCACCGCACCGAGCGTACGCGCCAGCGTCAGCATGAGACCTGCGCACCTGCCTTCGAAGAAGCGGAGCAACTGGAGGCGCACGCGGAGCCCGGCCGGTGGAAGGCGATGATCTCCCTGGCCCTCAACACCGGCCCGCGCATCGGCGAGCTGGCAGCCCTGTCCTGGGACTACGTGGACCAGGCCTCCGGGAGGCTGCTGGTGAAGCGCAACGTCCTCCTCCGGGGTCACCTCGGCACCCCGAAGGGTGGGCGCGAGCGGGAAGTACCGCCAAAGAGCGGGCACTGAATGCCCTGCGGGAGTACCTGCGGCGCATCGACTCACCCTGGGTGTTCCCCCTGCGGGACGGCGGCTTCATCCGCAATCCCCAGCACACCTGCGCGGAGACCATCCTCCGGAACGCGGAGCGGGCGGGCATTCGGCCCATCGCCTGGCACACACTGCGCCACACCTTCGCCAGCCCTCGCCATGCGTGGGGTGCCGCTCAAGGCCATCCAGGAGCTGATGGGGCACGCCACAATCGATATGACGATGCGCTCCCACCTCAGCCCGGACGTGAAAGAAGGACGCGGTGCGAGCCCTCGATGTGCGCCCCAACGGTAGAGTCGACGGGAGGCGCGGTGCCGCTCGGGCTCGTCGGCGCCTGCTGCGAAGGTCCGCTCTCGCTCGCCTTCTCGCCGAGTCTCACCCACGGTCCGTTTCCTCCACGCCGCTCATCGAACCGG
>NZ_JANKBZ010000072.1 GCF_024623785.1 Archangium lipolyticum | reverse complement strand
CCTCATCAACGAGTACGGCCCCACCGAGACCGTCGTGGGCTGCTGCATCCATGAGGTGGCTCCGGAGGACCCCTCCACCGGCAACGTCCTCATCGGCCGTCCCATCGCCAACACCACCCTGCACGTGCTGGGCGAGGACCTGCGTCTGGTCCCCGTGGGCGCCGTGGGCGAGCTCTACATCGGTGGCGCCGGTGTGGCCCGCGGCTACCTGGCCCGTCCGGAGCTCACCGCCGAGCGCTTCATCCCCGACCCCTTCAGCGCCGAGCCCGGTGCCCGCCTGTACCGCACCGGTGACCGGGTGCGCCGTCTGTCCGACGGCCGGCTCGACTTCCTGGGCCGCATGGACTCCCAGGTGAAGGTGCGTGGCTTCCGCATCGAGCTGGGTGAAATCGAGACGGCGCTGCTGCAACTGCCCTCCGTGCGCGAGGCGGTGGTGGTGGTGCGCGAGGCCCGGCTGGTGGCCTACGTGGTGCCCAGGCCGGAGCAGGCGGTGGACTCCTCCGTGCTCCAGCAGTCGCTGCGGCAGGCTCTGCCCGAGCACATGGTGCCCTCCGCCTTCGTCGTGATGGAGTCCTTCCCCCTCTCTCCCAACGGCAAGGTGGACCGCAAGGCCCTCCCGGCGCCCGTGCAGGGCGCTGATAGGACGCGTGAGTACGTGGCCCCGCGCACCGAGGTCCAGCGGCAGCTCGCGGCCATCTGGGCCGAGCTGCTGCACGTCGAGCGCGTGGGACTCCACGACGACTTCTTCGAGCTGGGAGGGCACTCGCTGCTCACCACCCAGGTCGTCTCGCGCATCCGCAAGCTCTTCCAGGTGGAGCTGCCCCTTCGCGAGCTGTTCGACGCGCCCTCCGTCGCCGCACTGGCCTCGAGGGTCGAGGCGGCCATCGCCTCCGGACAGGGCGTTCACCTGCCCCCACTGGAGCGCGCCTCCCACGAGGGGCGGCTACAGCCCTCCTTCGCCCAACAGCGGCTGCTCTTCCTCGATCAGCTCGAACCGGACAGCCCCCTCTACAACATCCCCTCCGCCGTGATGTTGGAGGGTCCCCTGGACGCGGAGGTGCTCGAACGCGCCCTGCGCGAGGTGCAGCGCCGCCACGAGTCCCTGCGCACGGTGTTCCTCGTCGACGAGCAGGGTCCCGTCCTGCGCGTCACCTCCGAGGTCTCGCTCGTCCTGGCCCGCCTGGATGTCCGGCACCTGCCCGAGGCCGAGCGCATGGCCGAGGCCCTGCGGCACGTCTCCGCCGAGGCCCTGCGTCCGTTCGATCTCGCCCGGGGCCCGCTGCTGCGCGGCCTGCTCGTGCAGCTCGAGGCCCAGCGGCACGTGCTGGCGCTGACGATGCACCACATCATCTCCGACGGCTGGTCCATGGGCGTGCTGGTGCGCGAGCTGGTGGCGCTCCACGCGGCCTTCCGCGCCGGCCAGGCCTCGCCCCTGCCCGAGCTGCCCGTGCAGTACTCCGACTTCGCCGCCTGGCAGCGCCAGTGGCTGCAGGACTCGGCACTGAGGACCCAGCTCGACTGGTGGAGCCAGCAGCTCGCGGGTGCACCCAATGCCCTGGAGCTGCCCACCGACAGGCCTCGTCCCGCCACCCAGTCCTATCGCGGCGCCACGCTCCCCGTGCGCCTGCCCCGGGAGCTGTCCGAGGCCGTGCGCGACCTCTGCCAGCGTGAGGGCGTCACGCCCTTCATGCTCATGCTGGCCGCCTTCCAGGTGCTGCTGCACCGCTACTCGGGGCAGGAGGACATCTCCGTCGGCTCTCCCATCGCGGGCCGCAACCGCTCCGAGGTCGAGGAGCTCATCGGCCTCTTCGTCAACACCCTGGTGCTTCGCGGCCGTCTGGGCGGCAACCCCACCTTCCGCCAGTTGCTGGCCCAGGTCCGCGACACGACGCTCGGTGCCTATGCCCACCAGGATCTGCCCTTCGAGCGCCTGGTGGAGGCACTCAAGCCCGAGCGGGATCTGAGCCGTCCTCCTCTCTTCCAGGTGATGTTCGTCTACGACCAGGATCCGATGAAGGGCCTGGAGCTGCCGGGCCTCACGCCGCGCCCGGTGGAGGTGGAGCAGACGACCGCCAAGTTCGACCTCACGCTCACGCTGACGGATACGGCCGAGGGGCTGACCGGCTCGTTCGAGTACAGCACCGACCTGTTCGACGCCACGACCGTGGCCCGCATGGCCGAGCACCTGCGGAACCTGCTGCGGAGCATCGTCGCCGACCCGGCCCGTCCCATCTCCCAGCTCGCCCTGCTCTCCGAGGCCGAGCAGCGCCGGCTGCTGGTCGAGTGGAACACCACGCACCTGAAGCGCGAGGAGGACCCGACGCTGCACGGGCACATCGAGGCCCAGGTGGAGCGCACCCCGGACGCCATCGCCCTGGAGTTCGAGGACCAGCGCCTCACCTACCGGGAGCTCGACACGCGCGCCAACCAGCTCGCCAACGCCCTGCGCGCGCGCGGCGTGGGCCCCGAGGTCCGGGTGGCCCTGTGCGTGGAGCGCTCGGTGGAGATGGTGGTGGGTCTCCTGGCCGTGCTCAAGGCCGGCGGCGCCTACGTGCCCCTCGAGCCCACGCTGCCCCAGGAGCGTCTGCGCTACATGCTGCGGACGTGCGCCGCGCCGCTGGTCCTCACCCAGGCCCGTCACGCGAGCCAGCTCCCCGAGGGGGGCCCCGAGGTCCTCTGCCTGGACACCGGGTGGGAGCAGTTCGCCCGGTACGGCACGGAGCGGGTCGACCCGCCCGTGAGCGGCACCAACCTGGCGTACGTCATCTTCACCTCGGGCTCCACCGGTCAGCCCAAGGGCGCGATGAACACCCATGAGGCCATCTGCAACCGCCTGTTGTGGATGCAGGAGGCCTATGGCCTGACGTCCGAGGACCGCGTCCTGCAGAAGACGCCCTATGGCTTCGACGTCTCCGTCTGGGAGTTCTTCTGGCCCCTCATGTTCGGCGCGCGGCTGGTGGTGGCGAAGCCCGGTGGCCACCAGGACAGTGCCTACCTGGTGCGCCTCATCGCCCAGCAGCGCATCACCACCCTGCACTTCGTCCCCTCCATGCTGGGAGCGTTCCTGGAGGAGCAGGGCCTGGAGACGTGCACCAGCCTGCGCCGCATCATCTGCAGCGGCGAGGCCCTGCCCGCCGAGTTGCAGGTGCGCTGCCTGGAGCGCCTGGGCGCCGAGCTGCACAACCTCTACGGCCCCACCGAGGCCGCGGTGGACGTCACCTACTGGGCCTGCGTGCGCGGAGACCGGCGTTCCACCGTGCCCATCGGCTACCCCATCGCCAACGTGTACATGCGCATCCTCGATGAACGCCTCGGGCTGGTTCCTCAAGGCGTCGTGGGAGAGCTGCACATCGGCGGCATCGCCCTGGCGCGCGGCTACGTGGGCCGGCCCGATCTGTCGGCCGAGCGCTTCATCCCGGACCCCTTCAGCGACACTCCGGGCGCGCGGCTCTACAAGACGGGCGACCTGGCGCGCTACCTGCCCGATGGCAGCATCGAGTACCAGGGCCGCACCGACTTCCAGCTCAAGCTGCGCGGCTTCCGCATCGAGTTGGGAGAGATCGAGGCCACGCTGGCGCGTCATCCTTCCGTGAACCAGGCGGCGGTGATCGCCCGCGAGGATCTGCCTGGTAACAAGCGCCTGGTGGCCTATGTCGTCCCCACCGCCGGGCACACGATGGATGCCGAGGCGCTGCGCACCCTGCTCAAGGCCCACCTGCCCGAGTACATGGTGCCCTCGGCCTTCGTCTCGCTGGAGGCGATGCCCATCACCACCAACGGCAAGCTCGACAGGCGCGCCCTGCCGGCTCCCGATGTGATGCAGCCCCTGTCCGAGTACGTGGCTCCTCGCACCGCCGTGGAGCAGCGCCTGGCCGCCATCTGGGCCCAGGTGCTCGGCCTGCCCCGCGTCAGCCTGCACGATGACTTCTTCGCCCTCGGCGGAGACTCCATCCTCAGCCTGCAGATCGTCGCCCGTGCCCGCCAGGCCGGACTGCACCTGACCCCCAAGCACCTCTTCCAACACCCGACGTTGGCCCGGCTGGCCAGTGCCATCTCCGAGGGACAGGGAGTACAGGCCGAGCAGGGTCCCGTCTCTGGCCCCGTGCCCCTCACTCCCATCCAGCGCTGGATGACGGAGATGGAGCTGCCCCGGCCCGGCCACTTCAACCAATCCGTGCTGCTCCAGGCCCGCGAGACCGTGGAGGTCTCCTCGTTGGAGAAGGCACTCCAGCACGTCGTGGAGCATCACGACGCGCTGCGCATGAGCCTCGTGCGCGGCGAGTCCGGTGCATGGCTGCAGGAGAACCAGCCCCTGGGTCCCACCGCCTCGCTCGTGCGGGTGGACCTCTCCGCCACACCTGACGCCGAGCTGCCCGCGGCCCTGGAGGCCGAGGCCACCCGCGTCCAGGCCAGCCTCGACCTGGGCACGCCCCCGCTGCTGCGTGCCGCCCTCTTCGACCTCGGCGCCCAACGTCCGGCACGGCTGCTGCTCGTCATTCACCACCTGGTGGTGGACGGCGTCTCCTGGCGCGTGCTGCTCGAGGACCTGGCCACCGCCTACGCCCAGCTGCGTCGTGGCCAGCCGGTGTCCCTGCCCTCCAAGTCCACCTCGTTCAAGGCCTGGGCCGAGCGCCTGGTGGAGTACGCCCGCTCCGAGGCCCTCACCCAGGAGGCCTCCTGGTGGATGAGTCAGCCGATTCAGGCCACGCCCCTTCCCCAGGACAAGGCTTCCGGGAAGAACACCTCCGGCTCCGCGCGCACCGTCACCGTGTCGCTCGATGCCGAGGAGACCCGGCTGCTGTTGCAGCAGGTGCCCACGGCCTACCGCACTCACATCAATGACGTGCTGCTGGCCGCACTCGTCCAGTCGCTCGCGCCGTGGACGGGACAATCCCGTCTGCTGGTGGATCTCGAGGGCCACGGCCGCGAGGAGCTCTTCCAGGGCGTGGACCTCTCGCGCACCGTGGGCTGGTTCACCGCGCTCTATCCGGTGATGCTGGAGGTGCCCGCGTCCGCATCCCCCTCCGAGGCGGTGCGCTCGGTGCGCCGCACCCTGCGCCAGGTCCCCGAGCGCGGCATTGGCTACGGCCTGCTGCGCTACCTGCGCGAGGATGAGCCCTCGCGGCAGTTGCGCGCCAGGCCCCAGGCCCCGGTGCTGTTCAACTATCTCGGCCAGTTCGACGCCGTGGTGTCTCAGCACTCCCCCTTCGCCCCATCCTCCGAGCCCACCGGCGCCCACCAGAGCGCCGAGTCCCCGCGCAGCCACTTGCTGGAGATCAACGGCATGGTGCTCGGCGGGCGGCTGGAGCTGCAGTGGACCTACAGCGACAACCTCCACGAGCACACCACCATCGAGCGGCTCGCCCTTGGCTCGCTCGAGGCCCTGCGCGCCCTCATCGCGGGCCGCTTCGCCCCCGACGCGTCGCGCCCCATCGCCGTCGACTTCCCCCTGGCCCGCCTCGACGACTCCGCTCTCGATCGTCTGCTCCAGTCGGCTCCGGCTCTCGAGGACCTCTTCCCGCTCTCCCACGTGCAGCAGGGCATGCTCTTCCATGCCCTGCTCGCGCCTTCCTCGGGCTCCTACGTCCAGCAACTCACCTGGTCCATCCATTCGGCGTTGGACCTCACGGCCCTGCGCCGCGCCTGGGAGCAACTCCTCCAGCGCCATACCGTGCTGCGCACCTGCTTCGTCTGGGAGGGCCTGCCTCAGCCCCTCCAGGTGGTGCACTCCGGCGTAGCCACGCCCTGGCAGGAGCTGGATTGGCGCCAGCTCTCCTCCGAGCAGCAGCGCGCCCGCTTGGAGTCCCTGCTGAGCGAGGACCGCTCCCGCGGCTTCGACCTCACCCAGGCTCCGCTCACGCGACTGGCGATCATCCGCACCTCGGATGACTCCGTCCGCATCCTCTGGAGCCACCACCACCTGCTGCTGGATGGCTGGAGCGTCGCGGTGCTCCTCAAGGAGCTCTTCGCCCTTTACGACGCCGCGATCCAGGGACAACCGGCATCGCTGGAGCCCACACCCGCGTGGCGCGACTACATCTCCTGGCTGCAACGACAGGACGTGGCCAGCGTCGAGCCCTTCTGGCGTCGTGCCCTCCAGGGCTTCTCCTCGCCCACGCCCCTGCCCGCGCAGGTGCCGGGTGCCCGCGTGGGCTCCACCGTCATGCGCGTGGACGAGCGCGCGCTCAACCTCCCCGCGCCCGCCACTGCGGCGCTTCAGGCCTTCGCCCGCAAGCACCAGCTCACCGTCAACACGCTGACCCAGGCCGCCTGGGCCTTCGTCCTCTCGCGCTACAGCGGCGAGCAGGACGTCGTCTTCGGAACCACCGTGTCCGGCCGTCCCCCGGCGCTCTCCGGCATCGAGTCCATGGTGGGCCTCTTCATCAACACCCTCCCGGCGCGGGTGCGGGTGCGGCCCGACGCCTCCCTGGTGCCCTGGCTGCGACAGCTCCAGGACTGGCAGCTCGAGCTGCGCCAGCACGAGCACAGCCCCCTCGTCCAGGTGCAGTCCTGGAGCGAGGTGCCTCGCGGCATTCCGCTCTTCGAGAGCTTGTTCGTCTTCGAGAACTACCCCATCGACGCCTCCATCCAGCAGGGCGCCGGCCGCCTGGAGGTGCGTGAGGCCCGCACGCAGGAGCAGACGAACTACGCGCTCACCGCCTGCGCTACTCCGGGCGAAACACTCGAGCTGAAGCTGACGTGGGACACGGAGCGCTTCGACACGGCTGGCATCGCCCGGCTGTTGGAGCACTGGCGCATCGCGCTCGAGGGACTGGCCTCCGGCACGGTCCAGCACGTGGGCGAGTTGCCCCTGCTCACTGATTCCGAGCGCCACCAGCTCCTGGTGCAGTGGAACGACACCCGCGCCGACTTCCCCCGCGAGCTGTGCGTCCACCACCTGCTCGAGGCCCAGGCCTCCCGCTCTCCCGAGGCCCTGGCCGTCGTCTCCCAGGATGTACGTCTGTCCTTTGGTGAGTTGGAGCGCCGCTCCAATCAGCTCGCCTTCCACCTGCGCTCCCTGGGCGTCGGCCCCGACTGCCTCGTCGGCCTCTTCCTCGAGCGCAACGCCGACCTCGTCGTGGGCCTGCTCGGCATCCTCAAGGC
>NZ_JANKBZ010000071.1 GCF_024623785.1 Archangium lipolyticum | reverse complement strand
GCGCGACTCCTTCTACGCGGAAGCCGTCCGTCGTCTACGGCAACTGAGACGGCCTGGCACGCTCCGGGCTCTTCTCCGTCCCAAGCGTCGGCCGCCCCCTGAACGGACTTAGTTCGGCTGGCTTAGCGTTCCCTCCCCATCAACCGGTCGACAGGGCTCTATACTCCCGGCCCATGTCCACCGACATCGAGCACATCGAGATCCGCGGCGCGCGGGAGAACAACCTGCGAGAGGTGAACCTCCGCATTCCGAAGCGGAAGATCACGCTCTTCACCGGCGTCTCCGGCTCCGGCAAGTCTTCCATCGTCTTCGACACCATCGCCGCCGAGGCCCAGCGCCAGCTGTTCGAGAACTTCAGCCTCTTCGTCCGGAACTTCCTGCCGAAGGTTCCGCAGCCCTCGGCGGACGCGATCGAGAACCTGAACATGGCGGTGATCGTCGACCAGAAGCGACTGGGCGGCGGCTCGCACTCCACGGTCGGCACCGCGACGGACATCAACCCGCTGCTGCGGCTCCTCTTCTCGCGCGTCGGGCAGCCGCACGTCGGGTACTCGAACCAGTTCTCGTTCAACGATCCGCAGGGCATGTGCCCCGAGTGCAACGGCATCGGGCAGAAGCTCGGCGTGAGGGCGGACGGCTTCCTCGACATGTCGAAGTCGCTCGCGGAGGGCGCGGTCCAGGTCCCGGTGTTCGCCAAATGGGAGAACGGGATGTACGCCGCGTCGGGCTTCTTCGACGTGAACAAGAAGCTGTCGACGTTCACGAAGGAGGAGATGGACCTGCTGCTCTACGCGTCGCCGCGGAAATTCAAGGCGAAATTCAACGGCAACGACATGAACGCGACGTACATGGGCATCATCGAGAAGTTCACGCGCGCGTACATCAAGCGGGACATCAAGACGCTCTCGCCCAGGACGCAGAAGACCGTCGCGCCGTACCTGACGATGGGGCCATGCCCGTTGTGCAAGGGGGCGCGGCTCAGCCAGGCCGCGCTCGGCTGCAGGATCCAGGGGAAGAACATCGCCGAGCTGACGGCGATGGAGGTCGACGAGCTCCTACCCTGGGTGAAGGCGCTCGAGGGCGCCGCCGCGGCACCGCTGGCGAAGGCGCTGGCGGAGCGGCTCGGGCACGTGGTGGACATCGGACTCGGGTATCTGTCGCTCGACCGCCCCACCGACACGCTCTCCGGCGGCGAGTCGCAGCGGATCAAGATGGTGAAGCACCTCGGCTCCAGCCTGGTGGAGGTCCTCTACATCTTCGACGAGCCCAGCGTGGGCCTGCACCCGCGCGACGTGTACCGCCTGGGCGCGTTGCTCCGGGCGCTACGGGACAAGGGCAACACGGTGCTGGTGGTGGAGCACGACCCGGACGTCATCAAGATCGCCGATCACGTCGTGGACGTCGGGCCTCACGCTGGCCGGAAGGGCGGCACTGTCGTCTTCGAAGGATCGTACGAAAAACTCCTGAAGTCGAAGACGCTCACCGGTCAGTACCTCGAGCGCCAGCTGCCATTGAAGGAGACCCCGCGCCGGCCGAAGGGAAGGCTGCCCATCCGGAACGCGCGCGTGAACAACCTCAAGGACGTGAGCGTGGACATCCCGTCCGGCGTGCTCACCGTCGTCACCGGAGTCGCGGGTTCGGGGAAGAGCTCGCTCATCCACGAGGTGTTCGTCCCGACGACGCCCGGTGCGGTGGTCATCGATCAGTCCGCCGTCGGCACCTCCAGCCGTTCGACGCCGGCCACCTACACCGGCGTGATGGACGATCTGCGCAAGGAACTGGCGGACGTGAACGACGTGGACGCTTCGCTGTTCAGCTTCAACTCGAAGGGCGCGTGCGAGACGTGCAACGGGCTGGGCGTCCTCTACACCGACCTCGCGTTCCTGGAGGGCGTGAAGACCCCCTGCGAGACGTGTCACGGTAAGCGCTTCAAGGACGAGGTGCTCGAGTACAAGCTCGAGGGGAGCTCCATCAGCGACTACCTCGCGCTGAGCGTCGCCGAGGCGCTCGCGGCGCTCGGGTCCGGCAAGGGCGCGAAGAAGCGTGTGCCGCTCTTGCGGAAGCTGGAGGCGATGCGCGACGTCGGCCTGGACTACCTGACCCTGGGCCAGCCGCTGAACACGCTCTCGGGCGGCGAGTGCCAGCGCATCAAGCTCGCGACCGAGCTGCACAAGAAGGGGTCGGTCTACGTCCTCGACGAGCCGACGACGGGCCTGCACATGTCCGACATCGCGCTGCTGATGAAGATCATCGACCGGCTGGTGGATGAGGGGAACACCGCGGTCGTGATCGAACACAACCTGGACGTGATTCGGAGCGCGGACTGGGTGATCGATCTCGGTCCCGACGGCGGAAGCAAGGGCGGCGAGGTCGTGTTCGAGGGCCCGCCAGCGGAGCTCTTGAAGGCGAAGAGCTCGCTGACGGGCGCGGCGCTCCGCGGCGAGTTCTGACCACGGTAACGCTGCCCGCCAGCGGATGGGATGGTGGTCCTTGTCGGGCCATCCCACCCTGGGCTTCTGTGGCGGCAGGAGCGGTTCCTACAGCTTGATCAGCTCGACGTCGTCCGCGTGGAGCGCGGGCGAGCTGTCATACGCCGACGACTGGGAGTGGAAGCCGAACTCCACGTAGCCGCCCGTCACCGAGATGGCGGGCGTCTCCACCAGCGTCCAGGCGCCGTAGTTGCCCAGGTTCGTCATCGCCGGGGCGCAGGAGGCGCAGGTCTTGATCTGCAGCCGGGAGAAGTTGAAGGCGCCCGACTTGCGCACCCAGGCACGCACCTTGTAGTTGCCGTTCGGCAGGCCGCTCTTCGTCTGGTACGTCCACGCCTCGAACGGCGCGTTCCGCCAGTGCGTCAGGTGGTAGGAGCCCGTGTGCGCGCCGTTGTAGGTCTCGCTGAAGGCGGAGGACTCGGTGCCGTTGGGCGACCACGTCGACCAGCCCGTCATGCCGGACTCGAAGCTCGGGTTGGTGATGGCGGTGCCGGTGGGCGGCGGCGTGCTGCCCTGCTGGTACCAACGCACCCACTCCACTTCCATCGTCTTCGTCTGACCAGCGGGCAGCGCGATGGCATCGGGGCTGGGGAAGCCGTACCAGTTACCGCCCAGCGCCAGGTTCAGGATGATGTAGTGGTTCTGCTGGAACTCGGTGTCCGGGTTGTAGAAGGTGGCGTTGGCGACCCTGCCGTCCAGACGGAAGATGATGCTGCTCGGGCCCCACTCCATCTCGTAGATGTGGAAGGAGTCGGCGAGGTTGTAGCCACCGCTAGCGCCCGTGCCCCAGTGGGCCTGGTTGCCGTTGGAGTCCCAGTGCACGGCGGACTTCATCCACGTGGGCTCGTTCGAGTGCCACTCGAGGATGTCCAGCTCACCGCTCTTGGGCCAGCCCACCTGGGAGATGTCGGCGCCCAACGTCCAGAACGCCGGCCACATGCCGTAGCCCGAGGGCACCTTGATGCTCGCGACGATCTTCCCGTACCGCTTCTCCACCTTGCCCTTGGTGTGGATGCGGCCCGAGTAGAACGAGCGCGCGCCGCAGCGCGGATCGCGCGGGTTGTCGTAGGTGCGCTGCGCGGAGATGACCAACTTGCCGCCAGTCACCGTGACGTTCTCGGCCCGCGGGTACTCCAGCTCACCCGTGCCGAAGTCGCAGTTCCCCGTGACCGGGTCCCAGTTGCTCGTCAGCGGCGTCCAGTTCGCCGTGTTCAGACCGGAGGTATTGAACTCGTCCGACCACGCCAGGTTCCAGCCCGCTCCAGGGTCATAGCCAAGTTCCGCCTGCTGGGTCTGGCCCAGGTCGATGGACTCGGCCTGCACGCCCTCCTCCTCCGCACAGCCGGAGAGCGATGCCACACACAGAGCAGTCAGGACTCGTGAAAGCGCTTTCATACCGTTCATCGGGTTCACCTCGGGGGGGTAAGGATGGCGGCACTATGCCGAAGAATCCGGCAGAACGGAATAACCAGCCTAAAGGAAAATGTTGGTTAGTTGGATGTAAATGGGAAAACAGGTTTGGGTGTCCACTTTGACGGGGTGCGTCTAACGCATCGGTGGCCATGGCGAGTGCGAAGCCGCCCGTGGCCGCCGCCTTCAGCCCCTCGGACCCGCTCGCCCGGGAGAACCCAACAGGACCTATTGCCCAGCTTGACTCAAATGGTCAAATCCGTTCCCCTGTGCACGCGTGAAGCGCGCAGGCACGAAGGGAAGGCACGTGGCGAACGAGAAGAAAGGCAGGGACGGTGGGACGGGGCCGTTCCAGCTCGGCAGGAGCTACGACGAGGTAGGGCCCGAGCTGGGGAGCCTCCACGAAGCGCGGCATGAGGGCACGGGTAGGGCGGCACTGACGCTGCTGCCCACCGAGCGCGTGGAATGGCGGCCCGAGGGCCCCTGGCGGGTGAGGCTGTCCTGCGAGCCGGAGCACCCCTCCGTGACGCTGGAGGTGGAGCAGGCGCCCGCCTCGGCGCAGGTGACGGAGCTTGCGGACATCCTCGTGTTGATGACCGCCGCGGTCGAACGCGTGGAGGACAACCCCCGGGTGCAGGCCCACCTCGCTCGAGGGCGGGTCAGCCCCAGGGAGCGGTGGGGGCCGAGGGCTGTCGCGGGCCTCGCGGTGCTCGCGCTGGGTCTGGGCGTCTGGCCGCATCTGGCGAGCGGTCCCGAACAGCAGGAGCCCATCGCGATTGTCGCGGACACCGAGAGCGCACTGCCAGGCAATGCACCGGATTTGATCAACGCGGATGCCTCACAGGTATCGGCCATCACCTATCCTCTGCCATCGAAGCCTTTCCAGAATCAGGCGAAGGCGCCCTGCAAGACCAAGGTCGGTGAAGTCGAGATCAACGGAGGGTGCTGGGTGGAACTCGCGCAGCGGCCTCCGTGTTACGAGAACCGGGCCGAGTACCAGGGCAAGTGCTACCTGCCCGTCTCGAAGGACCGGGGAGGTCTTCCCCAGTCCGTCCAACCCTGAGCGAGCAGGGCAAGAACTGAAACACTCCCGAGGAGCATGACGGAGCGGCGGGTTCGATTCCCGCCGCTTCCAGTAGAGCCATGTCGCGATGGCTCCAGCGTCCTCGTGGGCCTGCGCGACGCCGGGCGCCAGCCGCTCTAATGCCGCCCCAACTCCCTGTCCCAGTCCGACAATTGCGTGGACACCGCGTATTTGTAGGCGCTGGAGATATCCTCGAACTTCTTCGGGGGAAGCGCGGAGAGGCGCTCACGCAAGAAGCCCGGGTCGCCGAGCACTTCGCGGTGTTTGAGATCGGTGTCCACCTCGACCATTCCAGGAATCACCCGGAGCACGGCCTCCAGGCAATCCTCCCGGGTGGCGCGAGACATGCGCTCCACCGTCAGGGCCAGGTGCTCGCGCACAGGGGCAGGGCCTCCGGGGCACCAGGCCTCCAGGGTCCTGCGGTAGATGTCATCCATGAGCTCTTCCAGCGTGTACTTCTGATCGAACGACCAGAACGCGTAGCGAAGGCCCTGGAGCACCTCCCAGAAGCGGAGCACCGAGGCGAGCCGGTTCGCCATGCGCTCAGCGCTCTGCGGCGGGGGCGGAGACACGGCATGGTCGAGAGCCCCCCAAGGGGTGCTCAGGCAGAAGGACTCGAAGGCGTCACTCATGCGCGGGCGCTCCTCCTTCGGGACGCCTTCATCCAAGCCCATGAAGACGTCGCCGAAGATGTGCATCCGCCAGCGGGGGTCGCCCGAGTCGAAGTCGGCCCCCGAGTGCATCACCAGCACCTCGCCGGGTGACACCTGTCGCATCTGCCGGGGCTGGGGAAAGGCACCGGTCTTGAGATACTCCCGAGCCCACCAGTGGCCCTCGGCTCTCCCCTTGCGGAGGATGGCGGCTTTGGTGCCGTAGAGCCACGCTGGAAACTCGAGCACCTGGGAGCATTCAGTGTTCATGACCTTGCGCCCTACCACAGCGGTCAGATGCGCCTCAAGCGTCAGGCACCTCGCGCACCCCGAGGGCGCAGACACCGCCCACCCGCTCAGCGGCAGTCCACGGGCAGGTAGACTTGGCCCTGGAAGCCCTTGGGGCGTTCGTCTCCTTCATAAGCAGCCCGGAGCGCCTGCTCGGCCAATCCGCCGCGCTGCTCTACCTCTTCCCTGGGCAGCTCCTCTTCCTTCTGGGCGGCCCGCTCCTTCCAGGAAGCACCGGGCTTCTTGCGCCGGTAGCTCCAGCGATACAGCGTTACTCCGGGCTCTGGCGTGCGCCAGGACAACTTCCAGAGTGCTCCCCCGTTCTCGAATTCGAGGAAGAGGGACCCCTCGAAGCTGGTGCCTCCCACGAGTTGCTTACCAGGGTCGACAGCCTCATTCAGGGCCGCCAGATAGCGCCCCGCCTGTTCTCTCCCTTCGCTGCGCGATTTCTCATTGTCCGGCTTGAGCTCGAACAGCACGAGGAGACGGGTATCGGTGATGTCCGGGCACAAGAGCCTCACGAGCTCTGGAAGACGCTCGGGGTCCCCCAACTTCCCTTCCTTCACAATTCTGTAGAGGTTGACGTTGTCGAGGAAGACGGCATTGGTGGGGTGCTGCACGCGGTACTCCCTGCCAATGGCGTAATGTGCGGCCTTGCCAAGGAAAGCGCCCCAGGGCTCGTTGGAGTCCGGCTTACGGCCAGGAAGCTTGGAGGAGGGCGGCTGCGCCTGGGCACCGAGGGCCGCCACGAGTACCAGGAGAAAACCCGCCAGCCCCAAGGTGCTCCTCGTCCTGCTTCCACTGCTTTTCATGGCCAACATGCTCCTCCCGGTGCGGTGTGAAGCCGGGGAGGCAACCATGAGGGGCTGACACAACACCACTCACTCTGTGCGCCGGGGCCAGCCTCTCAGGCAGCGAGGGCAACTCCAGCGGGAGGTGAGCTTGCTCTTGATCGTGGCATCACCAGCGACGTCATCCCAGAAATCAGGAGTGGAAGGCTCTTCCGAAGCCTGGGAGGGGTGTCAGACGATTCGTATGGAACGAGCTGTCGGCGAGTCCTTTGATACCTTCCCCGGGGCTGCGGGGCTGTGGAGTTTTAGCCAGAGGGTCGCCTCGCGGATTGGGCCCAAGGCAAAGAGGGCCTGAGCCTCCACATCATTCCCAAGGGGGATTGTAACCGTTCACCGACTCAGGCAGCGAGCGCGAGCTGAGGTACGGGCACGGTGGGGAGGAGCGAAGGCCCGCGCAAGCCGCGGCGGTGCGCGGCGAGGGTATCGGTAAGGAATGAGAGTACGTCACG
>NZ_JANKBZ010000070.1 GCF_024623785.1 Archangium lipolyticum | reverse complement strand
CCCTTTGTAGTGCCAGCCTCTGCCGGGGTGTCAGCCGGATGCTACGCTGCTCAGAGGACATCGCCGCTCCTCTCTCCTGCTCAGCGGCGATGTTACCCCCTGAAAGAACTTAGTCCACATGGCTTAGATGAGCCTGCGCTTATTCACCAGCCCCAACAACCGCGATTGTTCCGCCTTGAGGTGGAGAAAGGACTTGTGTGCGTAATCGAGGACTTCCGTGGGGAAGTTCACGAGCGAGGAATGTTCCGAGAAGTCCTTCTCCTCCCAGCGCTTCATGACGGCTTGATACGCGGCGACGTGGGCACAGAGCGTCAGGAGGCATGGAGGGATGTGATCTTCGATGAGCAGATCGCTCTTCGTGGTGACCAGCTCGGCCATGCGCAGGTTGCTGGGCATGAAGACCTCCTTCATCCAGGTCCGCCATGCAACCAGCTCCTGCTCTGTCGGTGGTGCCCCTTCGCCAAAGAAGGCCCTTCCAGGACGGTATTTCTTCCGGAATTGCAGCCACGCCGTTGATGTCGCACTCCCGAGCGCGAGGAGGGGGCCATAGAAATCGGAGAGCTGTGTGTTGATTCGATTCAACTGGCTGGTTCGTTGGTCGAGACGAAGCTTGCTCGCATGTGCCGCGAGGTAGCCCGAGACGGCGAGCAAGACCGACGCGAGAGTCGTGACGACTGTCTTCTCATCCATGAATCCAATCCTCTTCCTTCTTCATGCACCTGGGTGCCGGGGTCCACGCGTAGACGGCCGGAGCCCCGCCTCATGATCTTCGGCTACCACGTGTCCGTGCCGTGGAGCGGGTGAATCAGCAAGCCCCCGGGTCCCCGCTCGCGCTCTACCTCGAGGGTTCTCACTTGACGTCGAAGGGTCTCGCGACTATTTAACCAAAAGGATAATTAACCAATTGGTTCAATGCTCCATGGCCCCAGATCGACTAAGCACCACGTTCGCCGCGCTCGCCGACCCGACGCGCCGCGCCATCCTCGCTCGGTTGGCGAAGGGGGAGGCGACGGTGGGCGAGCTCGCGGCGCCCTTCGACATGAGCCTCCCGGCGGTCTCCAAGCACCTCAAGGTGCTGGAGAACGCGGGGCTCATCTCGCGCGGCCGCGAGGCGCAGTGGCGCCCGTGCCGGCTGGAGGGCGAGCCGCTACGGGACGTGGCGGCGTGGCTGGAGCACTACCGCCGCTTCTTCGACGAGAGCCTCGACCGGCTCGGAGACTACCTGCAGGAGTTGGAGAGCCAGGAGCCCGGGCCCGGTCCCAAGAAGTAGCCCCCTACAAGCCGCCATCACCCACCCATGAGAGGACGGAAGCGATGATCGACATGAAGCGCGACGTAGTGAGCACCACCGACCGGGAGATCATCCTCACTCGCGTGTACAACGCCCCGCGCGAGCGCGTGTTCGAGGTGTGGACGAAGCCCGAGCACATCTCACGTTGGTGGGGGCCGCACGGCTTCAACACCGTGACCGAGTCCATGGACGTGCGCCCGGGCGGCACCTGGAAGTACGTGATGAAGCATGCCGAGTACGGGGAGTTCGACAACCTCATCACCTACCGCGAGGTCGTCCGCCCCGAGCGCCTGGTGTACAGCCACGGCACGAGCACCGAGGTCGAGCAGTTCCACGTCACGGTGACGTTCGAGGATCAGGGCGGAAAGACCCGCCTCACCATGCACAGCGTGTGGCCCAGCGCCGAGGCGTTCGAGGAGGTGCGCAAGTTCGGGGTGGAGAAGGGCGGCAACGAGACCCTGGACCGCCTCACCGAGCACCTGGCGCGGCTGGCCTGATAGGGAGGACTCCGGGGTCGGCGCCCGTTCATCCTGGCGCGCATTCGGGGGCCAGATTCGCTAGAAGGCGCGCATGTCCTCAGAACCTTCCGGCAAGGCCCCGTTCCCGAGACTCTCGGTCTGGGTGCTGTTCGCCATGGTGTATGGCGTGTACATCGCCAGCCCGGTCCGTATCCAGACCGACTCCATCTGGTCCATCCCCACCGCGGCCAGCATCCTGCACGAGGGCAATGCCAACCTGGACGAGTTCCGCCCGACCTTCTCGTCCTATACGGCCCACGGCACCTACGAGCATTCCGACGGCCATGCGTACTACGACTATCCGCTCGGGGCCGTGCTGGCGGCGCTCCCGTTCCTGGCCGGGATGGAGGCGGTGCTGTCCTTGTTCGAGCCGGCGCTCCCGCACCTGGGCGGGCTCGGGACGTACATCCAGAAGTGGCTCCTCACGTTCCGGAGCACCGGGACGATCGACCTGGGCTTCTACAACCGCACCGAGCAGCTCATCGCCTCGTTCTACGTCAGCGTCGCCGTCGTGGTGCTCTTCCTCGCGCTCCGGAAGCAGGTGCCCGACCGCACGGCGTTCGCCACGGCCCTCCTCTTCGCGTTCGGGACGTCCGCCTACTCCACGGCGAGCCGGGTGCTCTGGCAGCACGCGCCCTCGCTGCTCACCCTCGCCTGCATCGTCTTCCTGCTGGCCCGGCCCACCCAGACGGTCCGCACGGCGCTGCTGGCCGGCTTCGCCGTCGCGTGCGCCTACGTCTGCCGGCCGACGAACGCCGTCTCCGTCGTGGTGGTCACCGCCTTCTACGTCCTGCGGTGGCCCCGGCTGCTGCCCGCCTTCTTCGGGGGCGCGGCGGTGGTGGCCCTGCCGTTCTGCGCCTACAACCTGAGCACCTACAGCTCGCTGTTCTCGCCCTACTACTCGCAGCGGTTGGATCCCACCCAGAGCCGCTTCTTCCAGGCACTGGCGGCCAACCTCGTCAGCCCCTCGCGAGGGCTCCTCATCTACTCGCCCTTCCTCCTCCTCGCCGTCGTGGGCTTCTTTCAGAAGCTGCGCCGACGGGAGCTCCAGGCCCCGGAGAAGGCGTTCGCGGTGGCCGTGCTGCTCCATTGGGTGGCCATCTCGGCCTTCCCCATCTGGTGGGCGGGGCACTCCGTCGGTCCGCGCTTCTTCACGGACGTGTTGCCCTACCTCGTCTACTTCCTGGCCTTCCCCCTGGATGCGCTGCTCTCGGCCCCCCGGCGGCGCCCGATCCTCACCGGAGTGTTCGCGGTGGCGGCGGTCTACAGCGTGCTGTTCCACTGGCGCGGCTCGAGCTCCCCCGCCGTCCACGGCTGGAACAGCGTGCCCACCAACGTCGACAAGGACCCCGCTCGCTGCTGGGACTGGAGTGATGCGCAGTTCCTCCGGGCGCTGCCGTTCCGTAGCTCGGGAGGGGCATAACGGGTATGAACAGGGGACAGGGGGAGATGCTCTTGTCCGATCCACGTCCGCCGTCCAGCAACCCAGATACCGCCCAGCAGTTCGAGCCCACCGCGAGCCCCGGCGCCTCACCGTCCCAGGCCCTGGCGAGGAACACCCTCCGCGCTCCCGCTCCCGGGCTGCTGGCCGTCACGTCCCGCTCGCTGGAGACCAATCACCGCATCACCCAGGGTTACATCCAGCTCGCCCATGAGTTGCAGGCGCTGCTCGACCCGGACTACCGGCCCGGGGGCACCAGCCGCGTCCTGTGCAACTGGTTCGCCCTCGCGCCGCACGCCTCGCTGGAGGTGGGCAAGGGAATGCTCGGCGCGCACCTGGCCCGGTCCATCATCGACGCGGCGCAGGGCGAGCCCGCCCAGTCCGTCCAGCACGCGCTCGTGCGCTGCGGTGTCTCCGGCCAGGGGCTGCTCGCCGCGGAGAAGATGGCGGACACGCTGCGGTGGTTCGGCCTGTCGTACGACGTGGCCGCCTCCCTGGGCACGCTGGTGAGCGCCGCCAACCTCGAGTCGCTCCTGGATCTGCGCACCCTGTGGATCACCACCTGGCGCTTCGTGCGCCTGCTCCATGCGGCCCCGGGCACCACGCCGCTCGACAAGGCCGAGGCGGTGGCGCGCACCCTGGAGCAGCTGCTGCTCGAAGGGAACATGGCCATCTTCGGGGACATCGGCGGCGCCGCGCGCGCGTACCTCGACTGGCGGAAGAGCTCGGGCGGGCACGAGGTCCGGTCGGCCATGGTGGTGGAGCGCTTCTCGTTGAAGGACTCCAATCCCGACGAGGCCCGGCGTGCCTGGGCGTACGCGCTCGCGCACGTGAAGGACTCGCCGCTGCCGGCGGACTTCGCGAGCGCGCTGCCCGGCGTGAGCGGGCACAGCCTGGTGGTGGCCGCGTTCGCGCTCTTCGAGGACTCGCGCCGGGCGGCCAGCGCCTCGGAGCGGGACGCGCTCATCGCCTTCGCCAACAACTACCTGGCCTGGCGCGAGCAGCATGACACCGTGCAGCCCGCCTTCACGCCCCCGGCCCCGCGCGAGGGCGAAGTGTCTCGCCCCTCCCTCATGCTGGCGATGACGCCCACGCTGCGCCTGCCGCTCGGCGCCGTCGCCTGGGAGCTCAGCGACTACACCGCCACGCTGAAGGATCGGGACCGCAACTTCCTCACCTCGAAGCCCACCGAGTACAACTGGGCCCTCTTCGAGGACAGGTGGCCCGCCATCCTGGATGCCTTCCAGGTCGGCTACCGCCACCGCGAGGGGCTGTGGACGATGCCCCAGCCCCTCATTCAATCCCAGGACCTGGTGGAGGTGGCCTGAGTCCCACCAGGGCCCGGGGGCCCATGCCGGGCGTTCAGAAGCCGGAGCCGGACGGGGTGACGGTCGCGGAGAACGCGTCCGTCATCCAGGTGTCGGTCTCCACCTGAGCCACACCCCGGCCCTGCTCGTCCGCGACGAGCTCCGCCGTGTACGACTCCCCGGCGCCGCTCACCGTCACCTGGTAGGTGGCTCCCGGCGTCAGGAACCGGCCCTCCACCTGCACGCCGACGCGATTGCCTCCCTCGGCCCCGATGGGCTCGATGGCCACCGTGCCGGACACCTCCTCGCCCCTGGTGCCGGTGAACTGGAAGTCACGCCCGTGGGCCAGGACCTCGATCTCCCGCACGAAGGTGGTGCTCCTCCCGGCTCCGTCCGTGGCCCGCGCATACAGGAAGCCGCGCTGCGCGACCACCACCACGGGGGCCCGCCAGCCCGTCTCGTACAGCCCGGACCGCGCGTTGAACGGGAGCGGCTGCCAGGCGGCGGGATCCGGCTCCGGCGCCACCTCCAGCTCCGCTCCGGCCGGCACCAGGTACACCTGCCACTCCATGGCGGCGATGCCCGAGCCCCGGTCGCTCGCGGCCATCCGCACCCGGTGCTCCTTCCCGCCCGCGAAGTGCTTCTGCTCCTCCGGACCGGCCAGCCCCACGACCGCGGGAGAACGATCGATCCACACCTCGATCAGCGCCAGCGACTCCTGTCCCCGGTTGTCGGTGGCGCGAGCACCGACCATGTGGGAGCCCTCCGACAGGGTGCTCGTGTCGATCAGTCCCTCGTAGTACCCGGTCTGGCTGTTGTAGGACGTGCTCCGCCAGAAGAGGCCATCGACCGTGTACTCGACCCGGGACAGGTGCACCTGATCGACGGCCTGGATCTGCAGACGGATGGACTCCCGGAGCATGGCCCCGTTGGACAGGTTCACGATGCTCACGGCCGGCGGGTGGTCCACCTGGGTGGTGAACGAGAGCACCGGCGAGACCGAACCATTGCCGGCCGCGTCCATCGAGCGGACCTTGAAGAAGTACGTCGTGCCCGGCTGCAGGTTCGACAGGCGCACGTGGTGGTTCTGGGTGAGGTTGAGGTCCAGGCTCGTCGCACTGCCCAGGGAGCTGGTGGTGCCGTACTCGACCTGCGAGGTCGAGCGCTCGTCCGTGAGCCAGTCGATTTCGGCGAAGTCCGTCCCTCCCAGCGAGGGGCTCGTCGCGTACACGCGCGGGGGCAGGGTGTCCCTGGGCGTGTCCGAGACCTCGGCGGAGAAGGAGGACTCGTTGCCGGCCACGTCCACCGCCGCCACCACGTAATGGTAGGTGGTGCCGATGTTCAGCAGATCATCCCGGTGGAAGGTGCTCTGGGTGCCGGTCACCCGCGTGTACGGGCCACCGGCCTTGGTGCTCCGGTACACGGCATAACCCGCCAGGTCCGCCTCCGCGTTGGCGTTCCAGGAGACGTCCAGGAAGCCACCATTGCTGGGGACCGGTGGCGCCGTCAGCTTCACCCCCGAGGGCGCGGCGGGCGGATTGCCCACCACCACCAGCACGGACACGAGCCGCTGGTTCCCGGAGTTGTCCGTGGCGCGGACGAAGATGTTGTGGCTGCCATCCGTCACGGACGTGCTCGCCCAGACGCCCCGGTACTTCGTCGACAGCAGGCTCCCGGACAGCGCCACCCAGGTGTTCGTGGTGGAATCCACCTGGAACTCCACCCGGGCTACTCCCGAGCCCAGCAGCCCGTCTTCCGCCTCGACCTCGAGGGCCACCTGGCCCTGGAGGACGGCGGAGCCGCCGGGCCGGATGATCTTGAGCTGGGGGGGCGTCGAGTCCAGCCCGCCGAGCAGCGCGGCCGCTGGCGTCCCCGCGAGGGACACGAGCAGCGCGGTGAGCAGCGCCGAAGTCTGTACCACTGGGAGTTTCCTCCGATGCATGTCAATCCACTCCATCTGGGGTGGGACAGGCCAATGCCTGTCACCTTTGGGGTTCGGGGACTGTCCAAAGCCAGATCCATGCCGGGCCGTGAACAGTCCGCTCATCCCGTGGGGCAGGGAGGCCCCGTGGATTCTTTTCTTCCGGGAAAACAGGGGGTTGTCAGATGTCGAGCGGATGAGGGCGTTTCCCAGGGCACGGCGTCCCCACGGTCCGCGGCTCACGTGATTCCTCCGCATCCAGGATTATTTTCCGGGGGCTCGCGTGCGCGAACCGGGAAAATCTTCAGCTCCGCGAACCTCGGAGGATACATTCCGCACATGGAACGCCGCTTCGACATCATCACCTTCGACTGTTACGGAACGCTCATCGACTGGGAGGAGGGCATCGCGAACGCCTTCCTCAGCGCCGCGCGCCAGGACGGCGTCGAGCTTCAGCGCGACGCGGTGTTGCGCGCATACGAGCAGGTGGAGCCCCTCGTGCAGGGCGAGCGCTTCCGCCTCTATCGCGACGTGCTCACCGAGACGGCGGTCCGTGTGGCGGACGCGCTCGGCTGGCCACTCACTCACGAGCGCGCGACGTTCCTGGCCTCGTCGCTCGCGTCATGGAAGCCATTTCCCGACACGAACGCCGCGCTCGAGCGGCTGCGTGACGCCGGCTATCGCTTCGGCATCCTCTCGAACATCGACGACGAGCTCATTCGAGCGACGCGCCGTCACTTCACCGTCGACTTCGAGCTCGTCATCACCGCCGAGCAGGTGCGCTCCTACAAGCCCGCACACGCGCATTTCCTCGCCGCGCGCGAGCGGCTCGGCTCGCTCCGCTGGTTGCACGCCGCGCAGAGCAACTTCCACGACATCGTTCCGACCAACGCCCTCGGTGTTCCGAATGCGTGGGTGAATCGCCGCGGTGATACCGCGCTACCAGGCGGCAGGCCCACGTACGAGGTCCGCGATCTCGCCGGGCTCGCGGACCTCCTCGCCTAGTGGAGTGTCCACAAAGTCTTTGGACATGGTCCGAGGGTCCGTGGATGTCCCCTCTCCCTCTGGGAGAGGGCTAGGGTGAGGGTCTTCCCCCTGGAGCGCATGACCCCATGGGAGTTCACAGAGGACGGCGAGGGGGCGGTTGCATGCCGTGATGCAAGCC
>NZ_JANKBZ010000069.1 GCF_024623785.1 Archangium lipolyticum | reverse complement strand
GGCGCGCTGTGCAAGGCGGTTGCCAGCGATGGCTCAGAGGGGAGCGGCCCTCAGCGCATCACGTCGGTCGTCTCTCGTCGTGGACCGCCATCCGCCGAGGGAAACCCACGGGTGCTACAGAAGAGCCGAAAAAATGAGGGGATGGCCCAGCTGGAGGACACCATGAAGTCGAACGCGCGCATCATCCGGGGACCACGGCTCGTCCTGCTCCTCACTGTCTCCGCCTGCGGAGGCGAAACCGGGGAGCCGACTCCCGTGGAGCCCCCGCCACCCGTTTCGGAGGACCCTGTTGTCCCGCGTGAGCCCCTGGTCACCCTGGAGGGGACACTGACCCTGAACTTCAGCGTCCCCCTCGACGAACCGGTGCGCCTCGCGCTGGCCTGGTACCAGGACATGTTCCACACGGATGAAGCGACCCGGATCTCCCGACCCCTGGCCATCGTCGAAGAGGGTGTCGTCTACCAGGGCATCTCTCCCGCGAACTTCCACTTCCGCATCGACCAGCCGCCCCCGGAGGAAGCGATGCGACCCTGGGGAATAAGGGGTACCACCACCAGGGCCGCAGTAGGCGCCCTGCTCGCGTATAAGGACATGAACGGCAATGGGAAGCTCGACACCATTCCCGTCACGGGCAAACCCATCGACCGGATTCTCGGCACCTCGATGGAGTGGTGGACGGACCCCGAGACGCAGAAATACATGGTGGCCTACATCGAGTCGGCATTGCCGGAGGCGGGGATGGATAAGGGCTTCAACCTGTTGGAACTGTCGAGGACCAATGGGGCCGCGCCACTGTCCACGCCCATCCCCCTCTATCTTTTCGCGGGCGGCCCGGAATTCGACGCGCTCGTGTGCGAGGGGCTTTGGCTCGTGGAGAACCCGCCGCCCGCGAACCAATGTGGCCTCGGTTTCAACCGCTGAGGGAGGGAGCGTGCACCATGAATCCGAGAACACGCCACGTACAGTCCGTGCTGCTCGCCCTGATGTTCGCCCTCTCCGCCTGCGGGAGCACGGTGGACACTCAATATCCGGGCGAGCCCCTGCTCACCCTGGAGGGCCAGATGACCCTGGCCCCCGGCACCACCGTCAACGGGCCGGTACGCATCGCACTGGTCTGGTACCCGCGGTGGCTCCTGGGCGTCTTCTTCCTCCCGGGCTCCGTTCCCGAGACCTCGGCCGTCGTCGCCGAGGACTACCCCTATGAGGGAAGCTTCCCCGCGAACTTCCGCTTCCACATCTACCGGCCTCCGGGCAGCGCGCACTGGGTCACGGCAGACGGCTCCGTGCGCGAGTTGGCAACGGGCCTCCTGCTCGCGTACCAGGACGTCAACGGAAACGGGAAGCTCGACACCATTCCCGCCACGGGCAAACCCGTTGATCGGGTCCTCGGCTCTTCGCTGGTATTCGGCGCGTCGAGGTACCACACGCTCCTCTACACGGATCGGGAGATGACGCTCATGCCCGGAATGGAGGCGAAGAAGGGCTTCAACCTGCTGAAGTTGGAAGGTTACGAATCCGCGGTCCTGCCCCTGTCCTCCACCATCCCGCTCGAGCTTTCCGTGGGAGGCCCGCACCTGGACGTGCTCGTGTGCCAGGGCATGTGGGATGGAAATGACTCGCAGGTCGAAGGAGATCTGTGTGGCATTCCTGGTCTCGGAGAAGATCCGGACGCCGATCCTCCCGCTGTGGACCTCATGGTCGATGTTCGCGTGAAGCGCGCGGGGAACCGGGCCCAGGTGCACGTCACTGTCGAGCGTGGCGGCACCTACACCTCCGTGAAGGATGCGCAAGTACTCCTGGGCAACCAATTCCTGACATACAACTCGAGCACCTCGAGCTATGAGCTCCTGGATGCCGATGCGGCGCCACTGCTCGAGGGAGGGCGGATGGAACTGGGCATCGCGCAGGGCAAGAAGGTGTACCGCCGCTGGGTGACCATCCCAGGGCGCGTCGAGCTCACCACCCCCGCTCCTGGCACCCACGTGAAGCTCAACTCGCCGTTCGAGCTCCGGTGGACCCGGCCCTTCAGCGTGGACGGCTACACCATCTATGTAAAGACGGTGGAAGGCGACGAATCACAAGGATGGGATGTACTCTCGAATCGGCAGTCGCACACGGTGACTCTGTACGATCAATACGTGTCCACCGGTCCGGCGCTCATCGAGTTCAGTGCCTCTGCCACACCGCTCTTGTTCGCCCCGTATATGTGGGTGCAGGTCAAAGCGGTGCTTGAGGTTCCCATCACCATCGATCCATGAGCGCTCACCGGCGCTTGAAGCGGACCCGGATCGGCGGCGAGGTGGCCGTGTAGGGACGGCCCTCTCAATCGAGGGCGGCATCGAAGTGGGCTTGCCCCGGTTACGTGGACAGTAGGGTTATGCTGCCAACTTTTGCGGTAAGGCCGCAAGCTCAAAATCCACAGGACTGACGTAGCCCAGCGACGAGTGCCGCCGCTGGCGGTTGTAGAAGACCTCGATGTATTCGAAGAGGGCCAGCCGGGCCTGCTCGTGCGTGGCGAAGTCGGTGGTGTAGACGAGCTCCTGCTTCAAGCTGCTGAAGAAACTCTCCACCACGGCGTTGTCGAGAGCGTTGCCCTTGCGCGACATGCTGCATTGAATCCCACGAGCAGCCAGTGCCTGCTGGTAGTCGGTGCTGGCGTACTGGCTGCCCCGGTCCGAGTGGTGCAACAATCCCTGCGGTGGCTGGCGTCCCTTGAGCGCCATGTCCAGGGCGTTGAGCACCAGGTGCCGGTCGATGTGCTCGCTCATGGACCAGCCCACCACCTTGCGCGAGAAGAGGTCCATGACGACGGCCAGGTAGAGCCAGCCCTGCCCCGTCCCCACGTAGGTAATGTCCGTGGCCCAGGTGCTATTGGGCTGGCCGGGGGAGAAGTTGCGCTCGAGGATGTTGGGGGCAACGGGCTGGTTGTGGCGTGAGTCCGTCGTGCGCACGAAGCGACGTCTCTTGCGAGCAGCGATGCCCTGCTCGTTCATGAGCCGAGCCACACGCTTACGACTCACGCGCTGCCCCTGGGCACGCAGCTCCGCGTGGACGCGAGGACTGCCGTACGTGCCGCGGCTGTCGCGATGTATCCGCGTCACCACCTCGGCCAGGGCCCGGTCCGCTTTGTCCCGCTCGGACTCCGGGCGCTCCTTCCAGGCGTAGTAGCCCGAGCGCGACACGCCCAGCTGCTCGCACATGAAGTCCACAGGGAAGTGGGCCTTCTCCGCGTCAATGAACTCGAACTTCACCTCGAGGTCTCCTTCGCGAAGAAGGCCGCCGCTTTTTTTAGGAAGTCGCGCTCCATCTCCAGATGACGCACCTCCTTGCGCAGCCGCACCAACTCCTCCCGCTCGGCCGTGGAGAGCGCACCTGCCGACTCCTTGCCATCGCCTCCGTCAGCCTCGCGCACCCAGTTGCGCAGGGCTGACTCCGTCAGGTCCAGGTCCTTGGCCACCTGGGGCAGGCTCTTGTTGCCCTCGCGCACCAGCCGGACCGCCTCGGCCCTGAACTCCGGGGTGAAACTCCGCCTCTTCCTTCGCTCCATGAACACTACCTCCCGTGTAGCCGACTTATGAGGTGTGTCCACAAAATCGGGGCAGGCTCACCCCCGGGCCGAGGAGCTGCTGTGGACACCGGAGACCCAGGAGGGCAACCCTGGCCCGGCGCATGCCCTGCTGCCGGGTACGCTACGCCTTCTGACGCCCCCAGGCTTCCTCCCATTTTTCCTATGCCCACGTGGGCTACAGGAATAAGGTTGTTCCCTGGAGGTGATCGATGTCTTCAAACCCGCGCTCCAGGTGGACGGCCTCTCGAGCGCTCGCGAGAGCAGCGCATCTCCTCTGCGTGTGCACCGAACTCCCAGGCGGTCCCCGATGAAATTGCTCCTTGCGTGCGTCGCGCCGGTCCTGCTCGCGGTGTGGCTCCTGTTCTTGAGCGCTCACGGACCGACCTCATGGCTGGTATTGCCTGGCGCCCTGATTGGCATTGCCTGCGCCGCTGGCTTTTCTTTTCTGCGCTCGTTCTCTCGCCCCCTGCGTGCGCTCTCGCTCACGCTTTATCTGCTGCCGCTGGGGCTCTTGTCTACCTATCGTGCGTCGCCATTCTCTGTATCAAAGAACTTCGATATCGGCGCTCTCCCGCCGGCTTCTGCGCCTTCCGAGATGTCGATCGCCCAGCTTCCGACCGGCGCCACCTATCGCAGCGCGTCCTTTGGGTATTGCGGTGGCTCTCTCTTCGAGCCGCGAAGGTTTTCCATGACCGCGATCCTGATCAAGCACCCCAAGGGCGATCTCTTGATCGACACAGGGTTCGGCCGGGACATCGCACAGCACCTCGCGACGCTGCCGCTCGTCTTTCAACTCCTGACCCGGTATACGCTGGACAAGACCGCGAGGGAGCAGCTCCAATCGAGCGGGTATGACCTGACCCGGCTGCGTGCGATCCTTTTGACCCACTCCCACTGGGATCACATCAGCGGCGCCGCGGATTTTCCCGAGGTACCTGTCTGGATACCTCCCGCGGAACGAAGCTTCGCCCAAAGCGAAAACGTCACGACGGCCCCGGCAAGAAGTATCAAATCGCTTCAAATCGAAGAGTATCGGTTTGAAGCGCATCCCTATCTCGGCTTCGCGGAGAGCCATGATGTCTACGGAGATGGCGCGGTGGTGATCGTCCCGGCGCCCGGCCATACGCCAGGCTCCGTGATTGTCTTCGTGACGCTTCCGGACAACAAGCGTTATGCCTTTATCGGAGACCTCGCCTGGCAGCTGGAGGGCGTCACCGAGCAGGAGGAGCGACCTCTCACGCAGCGCCTCGCGGACTTCGAGCCTCAGCTCGTTCGTGAGAACCTCGCGCACATGGCCGCGATATCGGCGCGACATCCGGAGATGACCATCGTCGTCGCGCATGATCCGCGGAGCTTCGCATCGATTCCGACGTTGGTGGCAACGCCATAGGATGGCTCGAGGAGGGCGCCCTCGGGCTCCTCCGCAATCACCCCTCCGCGCTCGACGCAGCTCCCTCCCCCAGAGGGGAGCGGAAGCACGAGCACGGCGGTGGTGCCGCGGCCCGGGCTGCTGCGGAGCGAGTGGCGGGCGCTCAGGGCACGGTAAGGATGCCGCTGCTCGTGGTGGAGTAGGCGTGGTCGAGGGCGCTGCCGATGTACCCCGGGGACTCCACGGGAGTCTGGGGCTCGGCGTAGACGGTGAGCTTGAACTGGTAGGAGCGTGCGGAGGTCAGGACTCCCTGGGGAATCCTCACGCCGCGCTCCGACGGCCCCAGCCGGAAATCCGCCACCCATTCCATGGGGCCTATCTTGCCCGGGAGCGGATATCGCTCGATGCGCAGGTTGTAGGCCGAGGGGCTCCCGAGGACAGGTGGCTCCCAGGTCACCATGGGGCTGATGACTCCCAGGGTCCGCGACTCACTCGCGGCGACACCATCGATGAGGAAACGACGGGGCAGGGACAGGCGTGGCTGGATGGGGGCCGAGGTCAGCTCCAGCAGATGTTCCTGCACCACGAAGATGTCCTGTCTGCTGGTACTCAGCATTCCATCGGCCGAGGTGATCGGCGTCGAATAGGAGCTGTACGTCCATCCCACCAGCTCCCAGGTGTTAGGGAAGGGATTGCCGTAGGTCAGCTTCCGGACGAGCGTGCTCCGCGCGCCGTCTTGGAGGGCGAACGTCACCAACGACCCGAACCTGTTGAGGGTGATGTCATGAGGGGTCGCGAAGAGGTTGAAGAGCGAGGCCGAGAATCCCCCGCTCTCCGCGCTCAGGGCCGCGAATTCGCCACGGCGCCACTCGAAGATGACGTTCTTCTGGGGCACGGGCTGAAGGGTGGCCTTGACCTCGAACATCCCGCCATCGGACGCGAGGGACTCGACCAGCCCGCCATGCGTGGAGGTCTCATACAGGGAGGGTCCCCCATCCGACGTCACGCCCGCATCCAGATAGGTCCTCTGGAGGAGCCAGGCCTGGTCTCCCTTGTCGGGCTCGGGGATGGAGACCGGGAGGTTGGTGGAGGAGAAGTAGTTGCCTTCCGCGTCCATGAGGGAGGTCTGCCCGGAGGCGATACCGAACACCGCGAGGTTGGCCACCTCGCCGCGGTTGGGGTCCACGAGCCGCAGATAGTCCGACATGAAGGTCGTCCCGTAGCCCGTGTTCCAGGGGCTGGCACCGGTGACGAGCAACCGTGCCGGGAGGGACAGCGAGTCCGTGAAGCGCGTGTCCGGACGGCCGAAGCGCGGGGTGCTGAAGTCGATCTGGCGTGACGAGGTGACCACGTAGAGCTCGCCGCTCTTCGCGTAATACGTACCGGGAGGGACCTCGAAGCGGACGCGGCCTGGCTCTTCCTGGGTGCCCTGGAGGCGCACGAGGGTGCCTCCATCGAGGGCGAACAGCTCGAGAGGCGCCGTGGCGAGGTCCGCCGCGGGCCGCGAGACGATGCCAGTGGAGGTGTAGTGGCGGTCGTAGCGCATCAGGACGACGGGGCTGCCCGCGTCCTCGGTGCCGGCGTCCGGTGAGGGGCCCGGGTCCGCACCACAGCGCCCCGGGTTACGTTGGCAGAACTCCGTCTCCTCCCGGTCGAAGTCGGCGCAGCCGGTGACGCCGCCGAGCACCACCGCCGCGAGGAGCGCGAAGCGCATCCGGGTCGAAGTACTCACGGCCACCTCCCGTACACGAAGGCCGACGTCCCATCGGTACTCACGCCGAGCGCCACCGGCCCGGTGGGCGCGCCCATCAGGTAGAGTCCCGCGGCGACGCCCAACCCCACCACACCCGCGCCCAGCAGGCCCATCCCCACGGCCTGGTACGTCTTGCCGCGCGAGGCGCTGGCGTGAGCATCCTCGCGCGTGGCCAGTCCCACGTCGTCGGTGCGCAGCCTGGACAGCTCGCCCCGGGACAGCCCGTAGGAAACGCCGCCCGCGGCCAGGAGCACGCCTCCGGCGATGGCGGGGAGGAGCGCGCGGGAGCGGGTGTCCCCGCGCGCCGCCGACACCTCGGGGGTGCTCGGTGGACGGACCTCCGGCGGGGGCGGGGTCTGGGCCTGAAGGCGCTCCGCCTCGCGTCTGGCGAGGAGAGGGGCCAGCTCGCGCTTCACCTCGATGCGGATGGACTCGAAGTGCTTCTCCACCTTGGGGGAGACCTGGACGGGCAGCTTCGCGTCCGGGCGCAGGAAGAGGGCCGCCTTGAAGGCCGCGGTGGCGTCGTCCTTCTTGCCCAGCTCGTCGAGGAGGATGCCCTCGTAGAGCCCGAGCGCGACGTCCTCCTCCACTCCACGCGACAGACGCCGGGCGCGGTGGATCTGCTCCAGCGCGCGCTCGTACTCGAGGTCCTCGTACAGGCGGTTCACCGAGACGAGATAGTTCTGGACCTCGGAGGCGCCCTGCGCGTGCACGGTGGGCGTCGTGAAGAGGAGCAGGGCGAGCAGGGGCAGGCTCGCGCTACGTCGAGAGGGGGAGGCCATGGTGGCTCCGACTCTAGCCCAACCGGGTACGGAGAACGTGCTCCCGGGGCAGGCTCAATCTTCAGCCGGCGCAGGCTGTACCCATCGGCTGGTACACCCAAGCGCCAGGAGGCTGACCATCAGGCCGGTGCGGCCCAGATACGTATAGTGCAGCGGAATGACTCCTCAGTGCGCGGTGAAGCCGCCATCAACCGGCAGGCCGACGCCGATCACGAAGCTCGCGCCCGGGCTGCACAGCCATAGCACGGCGGCCGCGACCTCCTCGGCTCGGCCGAGGCGGCCGATCGACTGCTGCTTCATGATCTCCTCCATCGCGTCCGACTGGCCCTTCAGCATGTCCTGCACCATCGGCGTGTCGATCGTGCCGGGGCAGACCGCATTGATACGGATGCCGCGCGGTGCATACTCCACACCGGCGCTCTTGGTCATGCCGAGCACGGCGTGCTTGGTGCCGTGGTAGGCCGCGCGCTGGGGCAGGCCGACCAGGCCGCCCAGCGACGAGCAGTTGACGATCGCGCCCGACCCTTGCGCGCGCATGACGCGCAGCTCGTGCTTCATGCATGCCCAGACGCCGAATTGGTTGACCGCCGTCACGCGCTGGAAGTTCTCGGCCGGTTCGTCGGCGGCATCGCTCGGCGGCACCTGGATGCCGGCATTGTTGAACGCCATGTCGAGCCGGCCATATTCGGCGACCGCCCTATCGACCGCGGCGGCGACTTGCGCCTCGTCGGTCACGTCGCAAGTCACGCCGATCGCGATGCCGCCTTCCTCGACGATCTTCGCCGCTTCCTTCGCGGCAAGAGCTCCGTCGCGGTCGGCCAGCACCACGGCCGCGCCGCTCTGTGCGAAGGCACGGGCCGTGGCGAGCCCCATGCCCATCGCGGCGCCGGTGACCAGGGCCACCTGTCCCTTGAAGTCGTACGTGGGATTCATGTCGAGTCTCCGATCCCAACCACTGCGCGAATGGTCCATGTGTCGCCGTAGTCGCTGATGCCCTCCTGGCCACCGCAACAGGAATATGCGCTTGCACTCGTTGCTGAACCAGGCGTCGCCCGGTTCATGGGCTGTTAAGCGGTGATTGACAGTGCCGGCCCCGTCGCACGCGCTGCGCACGTGCTTTCTGGGAGGGGGCTCCCCCAAGCAGGAGAGGAGGGAGCGAGCGTGGCACCCCAGGCAGCGGCCAGGAAGCAGCGGATGAAGGAGAGGACGCCGCGAGGAGACTTTCGCCGAGTTGCTCAGCAGGACGTTCGCGTTGGACGTATTGAAGACGCAAACAGCAAAAGCCCCATCCGCTTCTCGCTCCATCGCCGGGTCTTCAGGCTGCCCAGGCGCCCGTCGGCTTCGCGCGTAGCCGCCCAGCCAGGCGGCTCATGTCCTCA
>NZ_JANKBZ010000068.1 GCF_024623785.1 Archangium lipolyticum | reverse complement strand
GGTTCGATGAGCGGCGTGGAGGAAACGGACCGTGGGTGAGACTCGGCGAGAAGGCGAGCGAGAGCGGACCTTCGCAGCAGGCGCCGACGAGCCCGAGCGGCACCGCGCCTCCCGTCGACTCTACCCCGCCAGCGGGGAAAGGGGAGGAACACGAGGGCACGGGGTGGGACGAGACGGGATGACGAACCCGAGGAGAATCAAGGCGATAGCGGGTAACAGCGCGTCCTGCTTAGGGTTTTCTATCGCCTTCACGGGTTCGATTCCCGTTTCCAATAGATATTACCCGCCGCTTTGAGTCGAGCCCACTCCTAATAAAGAGGCTCGGCTCGCATCAGAGGACCAAATCTTGACTCAAGTCAAGTCTCAGTGATAGTTGAAGGTCAGCTTTCCTTTGATTGGATCGCATTGGCTACAAAATCCACCTACAGGCGGAGAATTGTGAAAGATCTAAAGATTAAAATTGAGAACGTAAAGAACATCAAGCGTGCAGAACTTGAGCTTCCGCTCGAAAAAAGCCTGACGCTCATCGTCGGTAGCAACGGAAGCGGAAAGAGCACGATATTGCTGGCACTTTCGCAAGCCATCAGAAGTTCACTACAGTCGCTCAACGCCGATGATTATGACGCCACCTCGAAAGTGGAAATCAGTCTCGACGGGAAAAACGATGTGTGGAGTGGCGCGAATAACTGGCGCCTGGATACGAAAAATGTCTCCCTCAATGGAATGTATGAAGGAAGTCTTTTTTATGGCACACGCTTTAACGACTCACGCACGGTAGATAGTCATTTGCGCGCAGGAAGAATACAGGCCGATGAGATTGTTGATGCGGACAACTACATCAAAGAGAAGCTTAGTTATATTCTCACGGGATCGGCAGGCAAATACGCGGGACTCAAGAGAATTAGAAATCGATCAATTTCGATAAAGCTTGGGCTCGCCAGCACGCCCTACTTTAACTCCATCAACGGAAAAATAATAAGCCAATATCGCATGAGTTCAGGGGAGTGCCTGCTCGTATCGCTACTTCACTTTGTGTACAACGCAATCGTCCGTCGCTCTCTCCCACAGGATCAGCCAATCTTGATTCTCATTGATGAAATTGAGTTGGCTTTGCACCCAATTGCCGTCAGTCGATTCATTGACCTAATGAATGAGCTGGTCCAGGGTTCGAAGAACCTGATGGTAATACTGACATCTCATTCGCCAGAGGTGATTCGAAAGATTCAGCCAAAAAACATCTACAAAATCGAGAACGTAGCAGGGGTGATCGATGTAGTTAATCCCGGCTTCCCGAGCTATGTAATTCGCGACGTGTACCGACACGATGGCTTCGACTTCCTTCTTTTGGTTGAAGACGTTCTAGCGAAGGTTCTTGTCGAAAAGGTACTTGAAACCAAAGGTCTGAACTCAAGCAAACTAGTGCATGTCGTTCCTGTAGGCGGCTGGAAGAATGTTCTTACGCTCCAGCGTGATCTGCTTAGAGGAAATGTGTTGGGTCTCGGTCGCGAGATCGTTAGCATACTGGATGGTGACGTGGCGACCGAGGCCAACGCCACCAAAGAATTCACTGACCTACGGAAGCTCTTCCTGCCCATTAAAAGCGTGGAAAAGCTGCTTTATTCAATCGTGGTAGAGGGCTCGAATCCAGCGCTAAAGAGAACCATTAATGACAAGTACTTCCAGTTGGATTCGCTGGATACATTGGCTGCCGAGCACTATGCAAAATATTCAGGAAAAACAGACCAGCCTGACAAGAAGTTCTATTTCCGACTGCGAAAGAATTTGGAGTCGCGCGGCATCGATGAGTTGATGTTTGTTCAAAAAATATCCGACGACATCATGCGAGCCTTCTCGTTTGACAAGTTTACTGAGGGTTTGGAGAAGATCTTGAACAGGTAGGCGGCTTTTTCAGCAGTACCCTGCGACAAAGCATGGAGCCCCTTTCGACCCGGAGCGGATGTCCAGGGCAAAAGCCTGATCAGGAATGCCGCACAAGTCCGTGTACCAGCGCAGCGCGCGGCCTCGCTGACGGGGCCGTAGGAAGCGATCAGGAGACTCCCTGACTTCAGGCGGGCCTTGTGCCGCTCCGCAGTGGCGTTGGGCCGTCCCATGAACGTGTCGAGCAGGCGTTCCTTCATCCCCACCTCATCCCAGACAGAGGTGCGCTCAAGCCCGATGCAATCTTGCGGTTGAGCACTTCTGTCATTGTCCGCAGTGTCGAAGGTCGTGCGGTCGCGGAAGTTTCCGATGTCCTGCATGAACTGGACGATGGATTGAGAAAGCTGTTCTTCCAGGTTCCTCCACCCGATGAATTTCCACCCTCTTCCTCCCCTATGGCTGGCAGCAACCTTGAAGATCGTGCTGCACGTATGTCGCAGGAGCGTGCGGAACGGGATGGGACGGGACGGGACGGGATGGCACGGGACGCGGCGGGATATCGACTCCCAATCATTCCGGGCGGTTACGCGGTAAGGGCGCGATTCTGCTGGGAGTTTCGCACCGCCCGGCGCGGGTTCGATTCCCGCCGCCTCCACTGGATGTTGCAAGGCCCCGGCCCCGGAGAGGAAGCCGCATTATTGCCCCACTCGCGGCGTCCTCTCCTTCATCCGCTCCTTCCTGGCCGCTGCCTGCACGTCGCTTCACCGCTCAATTCATCTGGAAGACCTGAATGCGATCGCTCGGGCGAGAGCTCCGATTCCCATGGATTCATGAATCACCAAGGGCTTCGTCCCATCCAATGAACCCCTCGGTCCAGTGGTCCTTGTTGAGCTCGTACCGAGAGATGTGAAACCCCTCCGGGTGATCTCGGAAGCCTGGCTGTTGGCTCAGACGGGAAACAGCCGCCTGTGCATCTGCCTCGGTCACGTACACGCCAATGAGCTTGACATCCTCCTCTCCGTTTGGCGCTGCATGCACATGCTGAAGGACATACACGTGTGTCATGGGACGCCCTCATGGGTTCTCGAATGCGCGGTCTCCCCATTTCTGTATCTTGTTGAATTCACTCCCAGGCCCCTTGTCGTAGTTCCCTTCCCCATACTTCTTGTCCAACAACCTCTTGGCGAAGTCCTTGCCACTCTCATTGACCTTGGGCCGTTCACCTTTCGCCCAGCTTGGCACATCCTTGGCGCCCTCTTTCCCGCTGGCGCCAGACTTGGGCGTCTTGTATTGCTCTTGTGTCTGTGGCTTCTGGTTCTCTGGCTTCGAGCCACCACTGGGCCCCTTGCCCGTCATGGCCACCGCCGTGGGAGCCAGGGTAATGGTGATGGTGCCCTCGGCGGAAACTGCCACCGTGCTCACCTGTCCTATCTCCGAAAGTGTGAGGCGCAGTTGTGAGGCTCCTAGTGCCGCCGCCTCTGAGAAGCTGGGCAGCATCGCCAGCCTTGAGGCCAGCCATGCCGCGCCCCCGGTCATTCCGTGGCTTACCACCACTGTCACCGCGAGGACGAAGACGCGGGCCACCTCCGGCCCAACCAGGTTCGCGAAGCGCTTGCTGGCGCGCTCCAACTCCTCCCAGGTCGTGGCCCGGTCGGTGGCCCACTTCAACTCCCGGCTCGCATCCACCAACTCCAGGAACGTCTCTACTCCCAGGTAGATCAACAGGGCTGCTGAAACGATCGCCGCCGCCTTGGTGAACACGGGCTCGGGGTTGGCCGCCAAGACGGCCCAGGAGATGAGCCCCGTGGCAATCACCGTGAAGAAGAGCTGGGGGGCCAGCGTCTTCTCCACCGCCTTGGAGATGCTCTCCTTGAGGGGATCGATCGACAGGCCCAGGGCCACCCCCAGTTTGTCCCACTGGCGCAAGCCCATTACGTCGTCGAGCAGCGAGAGGCAGGTTTCCCTGCGCTGGCCCGGCTCGCAAATGCCGCCGAAGCTCTTGCGCATCAGGCTCTGCCAGCGGGTGTCTGGGTCGTTGGTGGGGTAGGAGGCGCGCACCCACCCGCCTTGCTGGGGTGGGCGAAGAGTGAGGGGAACCTCCAGCACCAGTTGCGTCAGCGCTTCCTCGAACGCTTCCTCGTCCACCTTCACGGCTTTGTTCGAGAGAGGCCGGTGCTCCAGAAGCTCCCCCTGACCCGTGTCGAGGCGCACTACTCGCTGGGATGCACACGCATTGAGCAGCGCCAACAGCACGACCGCAGCGGTCAGACGAGATGCCATGAGACGCCCTCCAGAGCGAGGAGGGGTCCAGTCTACGGGAACGTCACACCAGCGACGATGACGCTCCGGGTCCCCTCCGCATCCCACAACTTGAGCGTGAAGCTGCCCCGGGTCTCTGCCTCCGTTGCGTCCGCCTTGATCACTACGCGCGTGTCCTCCGCGTCGAAGCTGAAGGGCTTGCGCTGCCAGGGGGGTTCACGCGCAGCGTGCGACGACCTGGCTCCACCAGCTCCGCTCTCACCGCTCGCCAGGGCTGCATTCCCTCGACGGGATCCTGCCACAGCACGACAGCCACCGTGCGGGTGGAGGGGATAGCTGCGGGCCTGATGCACGTTGACACGGTTTCCGGGGGTGCTGCCCGATGGAGCATAGGAAGGATGGAAGGCCTGTGGAGGGGTGGCGGGCTGGAGCGGAGGGGCCGAGGAGGGCTGCTGACGGGGCCGCCCGAGCAGTGCTCCAGGCCAGTGCGCAAGCCGCGCAGCCTATTAGGGTACACGTCGGCCCTGGCCGCACTAGTAGGCCACGGCATCGGAGCGAGAAGCTAGAGCAAGAGGTGGAGTCCTCGCCATTTGTCGCCCGGCGAAGGGTCCAAGGGGACCAAAAAAGGACCGAGCCGAACGGACGCGCATGGACTCGCCCGGACAGATGGGCGCCCTATTTTCAGAGGGAAAACGGGGGGATGCCTCTGATCCCGAGGGAGATCGGCTCCGCCCTTAGCGGCTTCGATTCCCGCCGCTTCCAATAGAGGTTGCCCGCGCCCGCCACATGCGCAACCTGTGCCCGGCCTCATCTCCCGTAGATGAACAACCAGTCCCCAGCGGGGAAGGCTGCCGGATCACCCATCACAGGCACCTGCGTCGCGGCTGTAGCTGTAGAGGAACATTCGGCTCAACTCCGGCCTGGTGACAACCGCCGGGTCCCCCACCATGGGCACCTCGGGGACGGAGAAGACCTCCCAGCCGGACTGCATCACTCGAGCCGAGGTGGGACACGACCAGGGGTAGAGCAGCGAGACCGCCGCGATGTCTCCAGTGCTCAGCTCCGTGCGCAGACCGATGACCGCGTCCGGCTGGAGAACCTCGATGGTCGGCAGGTCGTTGCGTGTTGAAGTTGTGCTCATTGCGTATTCCGGCCAACCCGAGCACTCGTTCCAGCAGGGTCGAGCACCGCTGGCTGCGGCTCCCTCCCATCCCACTCCTTTGGCCCCACCGAGGTTCCTGGAAGGCCGCTCCCACCAGTCGTGGAGCGGACTTACAGGGACCGAGCGATGAACCCACCTGGCCCCGTGCTGGTGCTCGACCGCCCCGGAATCGGTGCTCGATTGACTTCGGAATCGGTGCTCGACCTGGCCCGGTGCACGCCCCCCCCATGGCCGCTCAAGGAGGGACAACTCGTCCGCATGCGTGACCTCAGCACGGCGTGCCACCTGGTGACAGGATTCACCACGTGGGGCTGCTGTCACCAGGGCCCTTCCCCGGGAGGAGCGGGGCGCCACCGGGACTGGAGTCATCAGGGGCCCGGGCTGCCCCGAGGGAGCCAGGGTTGGCATGGCTCCTGCTGTAGGGAGACACCAACAACGAGGCACTCCACCTCCTCAATCCTCCCTGAAAGGAATCCGCCATGTACGTCGCGAACCTTCGCCAGACCCCGAGCTTCCAGACCCTGGACACCCTGCGCGCCCGCATCGGCGTCGTTGACCGGACGGCCATGGAGCAGGGAGGTCTCCAGGGCCTCTTCGGCAAGCACGGCGGGCCGCAGAAGGCCGGGGCCGTCTCGCCGTCTCCGTTCTCGGAGAGCAGCTTCTCGCCGTCCTCGGGCAAGGCGCCCGTGGAGCTCAACCCGGGCGCGAGCGGCCCTTCGGCCCTGGGCCAGCACAAGAAAGACATCGAGTCCGTGGCGCTCGCCGCGCGGATCTGGCGGTTTGACGCGGCATTCTAGGCGCCACCTCGACCAACGGCGGCAACGGCCTGACGGACACGGGGCTGATGCAGATGAACCCCAACACCTTCAAGGCACTGCAGGCGAAGTACCCGGAGCTGCAGGGCAAGAACCTGGCGGATCCGGAGACGAACATCCTGGCCGGCGCCTACTACATGAAGGACATGAAGGCGCAGTTCGGCAGCTGGGACCTGGCGCTGCGGGCGTACAACTCCGGCCCCAATGGCGTGGATCGCAGCAACCCGAACGCCATCCCCGCGGGCACCGGTGACGCCACCTACGTGCAGAAGGCGTATAGGCGGGAGAGAAGCCATGTCGAGGGTGAGAACAGACGCCGAGCCGGGCCCAGCAACTGCGGCAGGCACGTGAGTCCCGGCCACTCGGCGCTCCTCGCCACCAGGCCCTCCTTCACGCCATGGGCCAGCACGTAGCGCAACCGGCCTATGAGCGCCTCGTCGTCCAGTACCGGCTCGGCTGAATAGCGCCTCTCCCAGAAGCCACCACTCCAGTCCACCAGGAGCCGAGGTCATCGAGCCCGGAAGCACGAACGCGAGGTGCTCGAGGAGGGAGTGGCGGGGGTGGAGCTGAGACTGGCAGGGTTGCTCCTGGCCGTTCCCCTTACGTGCACTGGATGCGAAGGCCCACCTCGTTGATGTGGACCCGGCACATGAAGAGATAGAGGGTCCCGACGTCCCCCCATTCGGCGTCCACCACGGGACTGGGGGACAGTTGCACCAGCAACTCCATCCCCTGGCCACACGTCCCGCAGTCCGGGGTTTCATCCGGGCCGTTGACCCAATGGGGGTAGCCGCCCAACGCCAGGCCTCGGTTGCGCGTGTGCGGATGGCTCAGGTCCTCCGCCCGTTGCAACTCCCCCGCGACACGCTCGACGACGTCCCAATTGGCCCAAGCCTGGCGGGAGCCGCTGGTGCCCGGCACCGCCGCCCAGAGTTCAGGGCAGTGCCGCTCGAAGCCCACCGCATCCGCTAACGAGAGGCCCAACCGGGCACGGACAAAATGCTGGGTGAAGGAGGCTGCCCGCGAGCGGAGCACGATTGCGTCCTGCTCCGCCGCGAGCGGGTAGGCGCGTACACACCAGGACCGGGCTGCTCCCTGCTCCTTGCCCCAGGGGTGGCACTCCCAACAGTAGAAGAAGGTGATGAATGCCACCTCTGGCCGGGGCTGGTGGAGCGCGTCATGGAAGTAGTCCACCTGGCACACGAAGCGCAGGGCCCCGCGGCAGCGGCCGCAACAGGGCCATCTTTCGCCCCGGAGTGCGGTCGGCCTGCCGCCGAATTGCGTGCGGAACTTCCTCTCCGGCTTCTGCGCGCGGGCTGCCGGCAACAAGAGCGTGCGCTGGCGCAGCAGGGGCGTGAGCCAACGCACCACATCGGCTCTGTCGAGGGTAGGCTGCATGCCTCGCCATGGTGCCTACAGCACCTCGGTTCTGACAAGGCTCCGGCGGTCACTGCGGAGGGAGGGGCGGCACGCGCCCACTCCTCCTGCATGACGACGAGGGAGAGGGCAGGAGCACAGGAGCCGAGGAGGGCCGCTGACGGGGCCGCCCGAGCAGTACGCCAGGCGGGTGGACAAGCCGCGCAGCCCCTTGGGATACACGTCGGCCCAGGTCGCCTTCCCATGAGGTGCGCGGCAGCGGCCTGGCTCTCTTGGCTGGGGCGGCTCGAGCCTCAACACCACGCTGAGCAACTCCGCCCAATTCACTCGCGGCGTCCTCTCCTTCATCCGCTCCTTCCTGGCCGCTACCTCAAGCCTCGCGCTCGCCTCCTCCGCACCTGCTTGAGGGAACCCGCTTTCGTGGCCTTCAAAGCGTGGACGAGATTCGACGCCGAATCACCGAGGGTTCAAATCGATTGGTCGATGCACTCCATCGGATGTACCAGCTTCGGGAAAGAGGGGACCTTGACGGCGCACGCCAACAAATGCGGGACGTGCTCGCCATGGAGGTTGTGCCGCTGTACCGGGAGGTTGCCGAGGGCGAACTCGACAAGCTGAACAAGCTCTCATAGGGAGTGGCGGATGGTCGTCGAGCCCCTCGCTCGTTCCTGTCAGGAAATGACCCGCCCCCGTGGACGTAGTAGGGAGGGGGGATCATTGACCTCGGAAGGTAAGCGCGCATGGATTGGAAGGTGTTGTTCGTCGCCGGAGCGGTGGGTCTCGTAGGGTGCAGGACGCCAGCCAGTTCTGGGAGGGTCGAGGACTCGGGAGTGACCACCCTGGCGCTCGTTGGGGGCACGGTCTACCCGTCCCCGGAGGCAACTCCCATCCCGGAGGGGGTCGTGCTGATCTCCTCGGGGCGGATCTCCGCGGCGGGGCCTCGGTCGGAGGTGGAGATTCCAGCGGGGGCGACTGTCCTCGACACCTCGGGCCAGACACTGTTGGCCGGGTTCTGGAACAGCCATGTCCACTTCACCGAGCCGTGGGGGCAAGAGGCGGCGACCCAACCCGCGCCCGTGCTCGAGCAGCACCTGCGGGACATGCTGCTGCGCCACGGCTTTGTCCATGTCGTGGATACGGGCTCGTTCCCGGAGGCCACGCTGGCGCTGCGGCGGCGTATCGAGGCTGGCGAGCTGGCCGGCCCCAGCATCATCACCGCGGGTGTCCCGCTGGCCCCCGTGGAGGGCACACCTCGGTACGTTCCGGTGAAGCTGCCGGAGCTCCGGACGCCGGAGCAGGCCAGGGCGATCGTGAAGGAGCAGCTCGCGGGCGGCACGGATGCCATCAAGCTCTTCACCGCCTCCCTCACGGCACATAAACCCTATCCGGTGATGCCGCTTGCCATTGTCCAGGCGGTGACCGAGGAAGCGCATGCGCACGGCAAGCCCGTCTTCGCGCACCCGACGAACGTGGCGGGACTGAGCGCGGCCGTGGAGGGAGGCGTGGATGTGGTGGTGCATACGGCGCCGATGGCCGGCCCACTGCCGGACTCCCTCCACGAGGCCATGGTGCGCCGGAAGGTGGCGCTCGTGCCGACACTCTCCCTGTTCGAGTGGGAGCTGAAGCGAGCCAACGAGGAGCCCGCCGTGCTCGAGCGCTTCAACCAGGCGGGGGCCGAACAGGTCCGCCACCACGCCCGGCTCGGAGGCCGCATCCTCTTCGGCACGGACGTGGGCTACATGACCGACGACAATCCACTGCGCGAGTACGCACTACTGAGGGAGGCGGGGCTCAACCTGCACGACATCCTGGCGAGCCTGACGACGAACCCCGCGACGCAGTTCGGTCAGGATACGCGGACAGGCCGGCTCGTGCCGGGACTCGATGCGGATGTGGTGGTCATCGACGGAGACCCATCCCGAGGCATCGAGGCGCTCGCTAACGTGCGCCTGGTGTTGAGGCAGGGGAAGATCGTCTACCGGGCGTCTCCAATGCCGAACTCCCTGGCCAGACCGAGCGCTCCGTGAGGCGTCAGGCGCAGCGTACGCCCCCGGGGTATCTTCTTGAGCCAGCCCAGTTCCAGCAGACGCGAGGTCAATGCCTCCCCGACAAACCCCCCAGGTGTGAGCGCTCCTCGGTCCAATCCGGGGCAGATCCTCGCGCGACGAAAGGCCCGGCGTACCGGTCAGCTCGCGAAGATCGGCCCCGCTGAGATCGAAGACTTCAATGCGCTTATGCGCAAAAAGAGGTCGGCAGTTCGCGCCCGGAAGGAAGCTGCCACGCTTGCAGCGGCACGCTACACTGACGCAACACGGATGGGGGAAGCTGCTAACCACCCGTGATCGCGCCGTAAAAATGTGGAGGCGGCGGGAATCGAAGCCGCTAAGGGTCGATTCGCCCTCACTCGGGACCGGAGGCACATCCCCCGTTTTCCCTCTGAAAATGGGGCGCCTATCTGTCCGGACGAGTCCATGCGCGTCCGTTCGTTTTGGTCCTTTTTTGGTCCCCTTGGACCCCTCGCCGGGCGATAAGCGGCGCGCATTCCGCCCCTTGGGCAAACCTCTGGAGCCGATGACTTGGCCTAATAATGCTGCGCCCCGGTGGCATCGATCGCCCCGAGCCGCGCCTGCCGCGCCCTGGGACCACCACCACCCCGAGCACCGTTGACCCGAGTACCGGCCTCGCCTGCCGCACTCTGATGGCCACCACCGGCCCATGCTTCGGGCATCTCTTTACGCGGGGCCCGAGTGGAACACGGCAGGCTACGAGAGCAACGACAGATTCTGCGAAAATCGCCTCAACAAGCGTGTTTCAGCCGCGAGCCTGCCCCCAAGCGCAAGCGGCAGCCCGCCCAACAAGATAACCGGGCGGGCAGAGAAGGAAGCAATCCTCAAGATGTTACGGCAGCCTCGATGAATTGTCGTTTATCGAACATTGCCAAGAGCATCTGTCCAACTGTTGATTATGTTGCTGACAGTAAATATCCATTCACGCTTGGTACTTGACGCGGCGTTGACTGCTACCCTTTAAATGCGCACGTCGAAGGGGTCTTGAGGGAGGCAAGACCCCTTCTAAATCCCCTACTTCCATCTCAGATAAACGCACTTCTAAGGGAGTGCATATGTGGCGACCTCAATCCGCAAGGGGATGCTGACATTGGTTACGTCACGAAAGAAGAGGGAAAGGAGAGAACCGATGCCCGAGCGCAAAGACCCATCGGATCAGCAGGGTCCGACGGAGCCTAAAACTCAGCCTGTCGTCCCTGAAACTGTTCCGCAGAAGGAAGCAGGTGAAGCCGACAAAACCAAGAGCGAAGCAACAGCAGCACCAACTGACAAGCAGCGTTTGGAGGATAAAATGAACGTGGAAAGCCCCGCGATGCACCACCCGTCGCTCGCCCCGGCGATGCACCACCCGTCGCTCGCCCCGGCGATGCACCACCCGTCGCTCGCCCCGGCGATGCACCACCCGTCGCTCGCCCCGGCGATGCACCACCCGTCGCTCGCCCCGGCGATGCACCACCCGTCGCTCGCCCCGGCGATGCACCACCCGTCGC
>NZ_JANKBZ010000067.1 GCF_024623785.1 Archangium lipolyticum | reverse complement strand
CCTCATCAACGAGTACGGCCCCACCGAGACCGTCGTGGGCTGCTGCATCCATGAGGTGGCTCCGGAGGACCCCTCCACCGGCAACGTCCTCATCGGCCGTCCCATCGCCAACACCACCCTGCACGTGTTGGGCGAGGACCTGCGTCTGGTCCCCGTGGGCGCGGTGGGCGAGCTCTACATCGGTGGCGCCGGCGTGGCCCGCGGCTACCTGGCCCGTCCGGAGCTCACCGCCGAGCGCTTCATCCCCGACCCCTTCAGCGCCGAGCCCGGTGCCCGCCTGTACCGCACCGGCGACCGGGTGCGCCGTCTGTCCGATGGCCGGCTGGACTTCCTGGGCCGCATGGACTCCCAGGTGAAGGTGCGCGGCTTCCGCATCGAGCTGGGTGAAATCGAGACGGCGCTGCTGCAACTGCCCTCCGTGCGCGAGGCGGTGGTGGTGGTGCGCGAGGACAGGCCGGGCCAGGCCCGCCTGGTGGCCTACGTGGTGCCCAGGCCGGAGCAGGCGGTGGACTCCTCCGTGCTCCAGCAGTCGCTGCGGCAGGCTCTGCCCGAGCACATGGTGCCCTCCGCCTTCGTCGTGATGGAGTCCTTCCCCCTCTCTCCCAACGGCAAGGTGGACCGCAAGGCCCTCCCCGCGCCGGAGATGCCCCAGGTCGCCTTCGTCGAGCCGGCCACGGAGCTGGAGCGCTCGCTGGCGAAGCTGTGGCGGGAGCTGCTGGGAGTGAAGCGCGTGGGGCGCGACGAGCGCTTCTTCGAGCTGGGCGGCAACTCGCTCACCATCGTCCAGCTCCAGGGTCGGCTGCGCACCGAGCTGGGCCTGCAGGTGGCCCTGACCGACCTCTTCCAGTACCCGACGATCGGCTCGCTGGCCGAGCACCTCACGAGCCAGCAGTCGGGACCGGACCGGGTGGAGCAGAGCCAGCAGCGTGGCGAGAGCCGGCGGCAGAACCGGGCGCCGGTTCGAGGCCGGGGCCGGCGCGCCAGCGGGTCGCGCGACGATTCCGACGATTCCGAGGACTAGGCCTGGATCGTCACGAGGGCCGACCCCAGGCGAGCGCTGGCGAGGCGCTCCCTGGGGCATGCGGGCCAGCGGGCGTCAGGCGCCTCGGCGTTGTGGGTAGCACTGCCAGTGCTCTTTCCAGTACCCTACCGACTGTTCGCGTGCTGACACCTCCATGCGCCAGCCGTTGGCGCCAGACCGATTGGAGCGGCTCCAAACGGCGTGGGTGAGGCTCGGCGACAACACCACGGGCAGCGCCGCACCGCCCGTGTCCCCCCCAGTGTCCAGGAGGAGAGTGAAGATGAGTGAGCAGGCCCCCGCGGAGAACCCGGCAGAGGCCATCGCCATCATCGGCATGGCAGGCCGCTTCCCAGGCGCCCCGGACGTGGAGGCCTTCTGGCGCAACCTGCGGCAGGGCGTGGAGTCGCGCACCACCTTCACCGACGAGCAACTGGAAGCCGCGGGAGTGGACCGCTCGCTGTACTCGAGGCCGGACTACGTGCGCTCGGGCTTCGTGCTGGAGGGCACCGAGCTGTTCGACGCGGCCTTCTTCGGCTACAGCCCGCGCGAGGCCGAGGTGATGGATCCGCAGCAGCGCCTCTTCCTCGAGTGTGCCTGGCAGGCGTTGGAGCACGGAGGGTACGAGCCGGCGTCCTTCCCCGGACCCATCGCCCTCTTCGGTGGCACGGGGCCCAGCTCCTACCTGCTCACGCGCCTGCTGCCGAACGCGCAGGTGATGGAGTCGGTGGGGGCCTACGCCCTCACGCTCGCCAACGACAAGGACTTCCTGTGCACCCGGGTGGCCCACAAGCTGGACCTGCGCGGCCCGGCCGTCACCGTGCAGACGGCCTGCTCCACCGGACTGGTGGCGGTGCACATGGCCTGTCAGAGCCTGCTGTCGCGCGAGTCCGACATGGCGCTGGCCGGTGCCGTCTCCTTCTCCTCGGATCCGCACACCGGCGAGCTCTACTCTCCTGGTGGCATCCACTCGCCGGACGGGCATTGCCGGGCCTTCGACGCCCAGGCCCAGGGCACCGCGGGTAGCGGCGGCGTGGGGGTGGTGCTGCTCAAGCGCCTCTCGGAGGCCTTGGAGGATGGGGACTTCATCCACGCCGTGGTGCTGAGCACCGCCATCAACAATGACGGCAGCGCCAAGGTGGGCTTCACCGCCCCCGGCGTGGAGGGACAGGCCGCCGTCATCACCGAGGCCCTGGCCGTGGCGGGCGTGGAGCCCGAGAGCATCCAATTCATCGAGACGCACGGCACCGGCACCACGCTGGGAGATCCCATCGAGGTGGCCGCGCTCAACCAGGCCTTCCGCTCGCGGGCGGGGCAGCGGCGCACCTGCGCGCTGGGCGCGGTGAAGACGAACATCGGCCACACGGACGCGGCCGCTGGTCTGGCCGGGCTGATCAAGGTGGCGCTCTCGCTGCGCAACCGCGAGATGCCGCCCACGCTGCACTTCACCCAGCCCAACCCGCGTATCGACTTCGATGGCGGGCCCTTCTACGTCAACGACGTGCTGAAGCCCTGGCCCGCCCCGCCCGGAGCCCCCCGGCGCGCGGGTCTCAGCTCCTTTGGCATGGGCGGCACCAACGCCCACGCCGTCTTCGAGGAGGCCCCGGCAAGGGAGCTCCAACCCAGCGCGAAGCCGCGGCACCTGCTGGCGCTCTCGGCCCGCACGCCCGAGGCCCTGGAGCAGGCCACCGACAACCTGGCCTCGTGGCTCTCCAGCCACCCGGAGGCGGACCTGGGAGACGTGGCCTACACGCTGCTGGCGGGGCGCAGGCGCTTCGCGCACCGCCGCGTCCTGGTCTGCGGCGACACGGCGGAGGCCCAGCGGCTCCTCCAGTCACGCGAGCCCGGCCGGGTGCTCACCACGGAGCAGGAGGCCAACGAGCGCCCCGTTGTCTTCCTTTTCCCGGGCCAGGGAACGCAGGAGCCGGGCATGGCGCGAGAGGAGTACGCCTCCGAGCCCGTCTTCCGCCGCCACCTGGAGGAGTGCTGCAAGAAGCTGGTGCCGCACCTGGGGTTCGATCTGCGCGAGGTGCTCTACCCGAAGCAGGGCCAGGAGGAGCAGGCCGCCGAGCGGCTCGAGCAGACGGCCCTGGCGCAGCCGGCGCTCTTCGTCGTGGAGTACGCGCTGGCGCGGCTGTGGATGAGCTGGGGAGTGAAGCCCCAGGCGATGGTGGGCCACAGCCTGGGCGAGTACGTGGCCGCGTGCCTCGCCGGGGTGTTCTCGGTGGATGACGCGCTGGCGCTGGTGGCCGAGCGCGGCCGGCTCATGCAGCGGCAGCCCGAGGGCGCCATGCTCTCGGTGGCCCTGTCCGAGCAGGAGCTGCGTCCGCTGCTGGGAGCGGAGCTGGAGCTGGCCTCCATCAACGCGCCGGCCCTGTGTGTGGCGACCGGGCCGACCCCCGCCATCCAGGCACTGGAGACGCGCCTGTCGCAGCAGGGCGTGCAGCACCGCCGCCTGCACACCTCGCACGCCTTCCACTCGGCGATGATGGAGGCGGCACTGCCTCTCTTCGAGGCCAGGGTGCGCACGCTGCGCCTGTCTCCACCGAAGATCCCCTTCATCTCCAACGTCACGGGGACGTGGATCACCGCCGAGCAGGCCACCAATCCCCGCTACTGGGCGGACCACCTGCGGCGCCCGGTGCGCTTCGCCGAGGGCGTGGCCACGCTGCTCTCCGAGCCCTCGCGCATCTTCCTCGAGGTGGGTCCGGGACGGGCGCTGAGCACGCTGGTGCGCCAGTGCGCGGGGAGCGCCGCGGCGGTGACGGTGGTGGGCTCGCTGGGCGCGCGGCGTGAGCGGCCCGGTACCGGCTCGCCCCTGCTGGAGGCCGCGGGCCAGCTCTGGCAGGAGGGCGTGAAGCTGGAGGCGGCGAAGCTGTACGCCTCCGAGAAGCGCGGCCGTCTGCCCCTGCCCACCTACCCCTTCCAGCGCGAGCGCTATTGGATCGAGCGCGGCGCCGGTATGGCGATGGTGCAGCAGGCGCCGGGCACGGCGGGCAAGAAGACCGAGGTGGGCGCCTGGTTCCACGTCCCGGCGTGGAAGCCGGCGCGGCTGCCGGCCACGGGCTCGAAGGAGCTGAGCGGCACGCGCTGGCTGGTGTACGTGGACGGCACGGGACTGGGCCGGCAGGTGGTGGAGGGGCTGGAGGCCTCGGGCGCACGGGTGGTGCGGGTGGTACCGCGCGCGGAGGGCCTGGCCCGGCTCGGTGAGCGCGAGTGGGGACTGGCCCCGGGGCGCCGGGCCGATCACGAGGCCCTGATGGAGGAGCTGCGCCAGCAGGGCTCCCTGCCCGAGCACGTGCTGCACCTGTGGAGCCTGGAGCCGGCGTCCTCGCTGGAGGCGGAGCAGGAGCGGGGCTTCCAGGATCTGCTCGCGCTGGCGCAGGCCCTCGGGCCGCGCCTGGGACAGGCGGAGAGCACGCTCCATGTCGTCACCTGCGGCACGCAGGACGTGACGGGAGACGAGCCGCTGCGTCCGGGCAACGCGTTGTTGCTGGGACCGTGCCGCGTGCTGCCCCAGGAGGAGTACCCGCGGCTGCGCTGCCAGTTGTTGGACGTGGTGGCGCCCGCGCAGGGTGGCGCCCGGCTGACGCGGCTGGCGAAGCAGGTGGTGGCGGAGCTGCGCGCCCCGTCCCATGAGCCCCTGGTGGCCCTGCGTGGCGAGCACCGGTGGGTGGAGGGCTACGCACCGCACCCGCTGCCCGCCCCGAGCCAGGGCCTGGGACGGCTGCGCGAGGGCGGCACCTACCTGGTGACGGGTGGCCTGGGCCGCATCGGACTGATGATGGCGGAGTATCTCGCCTCGGCGGCGCGCGCCAGGCTGGTGCTGGTGGGACGCTCCCCCTTCCCCGAGCGCCAGGAGTGGCCGGCGTGGCTGGCCGCGCGCGGCGAGCAGGATGGGGTGTCGCGGAAGATCCGGCGGTTGCAGGCCCTGGAGGCACGGGGAGCCCAGGTGCTGCTGGTGCGCGCGGACGTGTCGCAGCCGGCGCAGTTGGAGCAGGCGTTGGCCCAGGCCCGCGAGCGCTTCGGCGCGCTGCATGGCGTGGTGCACTCGGCGGGAGTCGTCGGCGAGGACACGCACGTGGCCATGCGGGACTCCACGCCCGAGCGCTGCGAGCCCCTGGTGCGGGCCAAGGTGCGGGGCACGCTCGCGCTCGTCGAGGCGCTGCGCGATCAGCCGCTGGACTTCGTCCTCCTCCAGTCCTCCATCTCCACCGTGCTGGGTGGCCTGGGCTTCTCCGCGTACGCCGCCGGCAATGCCTTCCTGGACTGCCTCGCCGCCGTCCGCTCCCGCGAGGGGGCGACGCCGTGGATCTCCGTTGGCTGGGATGGCTGGCAGGCCCGGGACGAGGACGAGGCGGGCACCTCCATCACCCTGCCCGAGGGCATGGACGCCCTGCGCCGGCTGCTGGCGGCTCCCGAGGCCGCGCGGTGGATCGTCTCCACGCATGACCTGGCGGCCCGGCGCACCCTCTGGGTGCAGCAGGTGCAACAGGCGGCCCGGGTCCCCACCACGCGCCACCGCCGTCCGCGGCTGCGCACCGCCTACGAGGCCCCGCGTGACAGCCTCGAGCGCGGCCTGACCGACATCTGGCAGGAGCTGCTCGGCGTGGCCGAGGTCGGCATCCACGACGACTTCTTCGAATTGGGAGGGCACTCCCTGCTGGGGACCCAGGTGCTCTCCCGCGTGCGCGAGTCCTTCCAGGTGGAGCTGCCCCTGCGCACGCTGTTCGAGCACCCCACTCCCGCCGGTATGGCGACGGTCATCCTCCAGGCACGCACGGCCGCGACGGACACCGCTGCCCTGGAAGCCCTCCTTTCGGAGCTGGAATGAGCAACAAGACGAGCGACCTCGAGAAGCGCATCGCCAACCTGCCTCCCGAGAAGCGCGAGCTGCTGCTGCGGCGGCTGGCCGAGCAGCAGGCGGCGCAAGCGGCCAACACCGCCGTCCCGGCGCAACCCCAGACGAGCGCCCCGGTGGAGGTGGAGCCGGGCGTGCTGTCCTTCGCCCAGCACCGGCTGTGGTTCCTGGAGAAGCTGCAACCGGGCACCTCGCTCTACAACAACCCGTTCGCCTTCCGGCTGTTGGGTATCGTGGACGCGGAGGCACTGCGCCGGGGCCTGGAAGCGCTGGTGACGCGCCACGCGGCGATGCGCACCACCTTCGTCGAGCACCAGGGTGAGCCGCGGCAGGTGGTGCGGCCGCCCGCCCGGTTCGAGCTCCCGCTGGAGGATCTGCGCGCCCTGCCCGAGCCGAAGCTCGCCGCCCAGGAGCGGATGCGGGCCCATGCGCGGCAACTCTTCGATCTGGAGCGGGGCCCCCTGGTCCGCGCGACGCTGCTGCGGCTGAGCGAGCACGAGCACCTGCTGCTGCTCACGCTGCACCACATCATCTGCGACGGCTGGTCCATGGAGCTGCTGATGGGGGAGATGGCGGCCTTCTATCAGGCCTTCTCCCGCGGCATGGAGCCGCGCCTGCCTCCGCTCTCCTGGCAGTACCCGGACTTCGCCCGCTGGCAACGGCAGTGGATGCGGGGAGCGGAGCTCGAGCGGCAGCTCGGCTTCTGGCGGGAGCGGCTCCGGGGAGCGGCTCCGCTGGAGCTGCCCCTGGACAGACCCCGCCCGGTGGACCCGACACTGGCGGGAGCGGTGTATCCCGTGCGCCTGGAGCGCGGGCTGACGCAGGCGGTGCAGGAGCTCGCCCAGCGCGAGGGGGCCACGCCCTTCATGGTGCTGCTGGCCGCCTTCCAGGTCCTGCTGGGCCGCTACGCGGGACAGGACGACGTGGTGGTGGGCACGCCCATCGCCAACCGCACGCGCAAGGAGACGGAGGGCCTCATCGGCCTCTTCGTCAACACGCTGGCGCTGCGCACCACCTTCTCGGATGACCCGTCCTTCCGCGAGCTGGTGGCCCGCGTGCGCCAGGGCTCCCTGGAGGCCTATGCGCACCAGGACGTGCCCTTCGAGGCGGTAGTGGATGCGCTGCAGCCGGAGAGGGACCTGCGCAGGACGCCGCTCTTCCAGGTCATGTTCGTGCTGCACAACGTGGGACGGGACACGGCCTCGGAGCTGCCCGAGCTCCGGCTGGAGAACCTGCCGGCCCACGCCGGCCACTCGCCCTTCGATTTGACGCTGTCGCTCTCGCACAACGGCGGCGAGCTGGTGGGCGAGCTGGAGTACGGCACCGAGCTCTTCGACGAGTCGACGGTGGCGCGCTTCGTGGGCCACCTGCGGCGGCTGCTGGAGGAGGCGGTGGCGCACCCCGAGCGCCGGCTGTCCGCGCTGGGGCTGCTCACGGAGGCGGAGCGCGAGAGGCTCATGGGCGAGTGGAAGGGCACGCGTGCGCCCTTCCCCGGGCAGTCGTGCCTGCACCACCTGGTGGAGGCCCAGGCCGTGCGGACACCGGAGGCGGTGGCGGCCGAGTACGGAGGCCAGCGGCTCACCTACACGGAGATGATGCGGCGGGCGCGCGGGCTGGCGCGGCGGCTGCGCGCGCTGGGCGTGGGCCCCGAGGTGCGGGTGGGCCTGTGCGCGCGACGCTCGCTGGAGCTGGTGGTGGGCATGCTCGGAGTGCTGGAGGCCGGTGGCGCCTGGGTGCCGATGGATCCATCTCTGCCCACCGAGCGCCTGGGCTGGCTGCTGGAGGACAGCGGCGCACGGGTGCTCCTCACCCAGGAGAAGCTGCTGGAGCGGCTCCCCGCCCGGCGTCCGGAGACGCTGTGCCTGGACTCGCTCTGGAGCGAGCTGGAGCGGGAGGCGGACGGGAAGGTGGAGTCGGGCGCGGGCGCGGACAACCTCGCGTACGTGCTCTACACCTCGGGCAGCACCGGGCGGCCCAAGGGCACGCTGGTGACGCACCGGGGCGTGGTCAACCTGGTGGTGCAGGAGGCCCAGGCCTACCAGGTGGGGCCCGGCAGCCGGGTATTGCAGTTCGCCAGCCCCGCCTTCGACATCTCCGTGGAGGAGATCTTCACCACGCTGTGCGCGGGCGGCACGGTGTGCCTGGCGCCCGCCGAGGAGATGATGCCGGGGCCCTCGCTGCAGCAGCTGCTGCGGGAGTCCTCCATCACGGTGCTCAGCCTCACGCCGGCGGCGCTGGCGGCCACACCGGCGGATGGACTGCCGGCGCTGCGCACCGTCATCTCCGGAGGCGAGGCGTGCCCCGAGGACGTGGTGGCGCGCTGGGCGCCGGAGCGGCGCTTCCTCAACACGTACGGCCCCACGGAGGCCACGGTGGTGGCCACGCTGGTGGAGTGCCAGGCGGACGGGCGGGTGCCGCCCATTGGCCGGGCGCTGCCGAACGTGGAGGTGTACGTGCTGGACGGGCACCTGCGGCCCGTGCCGGTGGGACACAAGGGCGAGCTGTACCTGGGTGGCGTGGGACTGGCCCGCGGCTACCTGGGCCGGGCGGATCTGACGGCCGAGCGTTTCATCCCGCACCCGTTCAGCACCGAGCCCGGCGCGCGCCTGTACCGCACGGGTGACGTGGTGCGGTGGCGGGGGGATGGACAGCTCGAGTTCTCGGGCCGCGCGGACCAGCAGGTGAAGGTGCGCGGCTTCCGGATCGAACCGGGAGAGATCGAAGCGGCGCTGGTGGAGCAGCCCGCGGTGCGCGAGGCGGTGGTGGTGGCACGCGAGGACGTGCCGGGCAACAAGCGGCTGGTGGCCTACCTCGTGGCGAGGCCGGGACAGACACTGGAGCCGGGCGAGCTGCGGAAGGCGTTGCGGCAGCGGCTGCCCGAGTACATGGTGCCCTCGGCCTTCATGGTACTGGAGGCGCTGCCCCTCACGACCAACGGCAAGGTGGACCGGCGGGCGCTGCCGGCACCGCAGGCCACGCCGGGCACGGAGCGCTACGTGCCTCCGCGCAACGCGATGGAGGAGCTGGTCGCGGGGCTCTTCGGCGAGCTGTTGCGCGCGGAGCGCGTGGGAGCCGAGGACAACTTCTTCGAGCTGGGAGGACACTCGCTGCTGGCCACGCAGGTGGTGAGCCGGCTGCGCGAGTCGTGTGGAGTGGAGGTGCCGCTGCGCACCCTCTTCGAGGCGCCCACGGTGGCCGAGCTGGCCGGGCGCATCCAGTCGCTGCGGACGGGCGCGACGGCGCTGGCCGTGCCCGCGCTGAAGCCGGCGCCGCGCGACGAGGCGCTGCCGCTGTCCTTCGCCCAGCAGCGGCTGTGGTTCCTGGATCGGATGTCGCCGGGCAACCCCTTCTACAACATGCCCCTGGCGGTGCGGTTGGAGGGGGAGCTGCGGGTGGACGCGCTCGCGCACTGCGTGCTGGAGCTGCAGCGCCGCCACGAGGTGCTGCGCACCACCTTCCGTGACGGTCCCTCAGGCCCCGTGCAGTGCATCTCCGCCGAGCCCCAGGCGAAGCTGGAGGTGGTGGATCTGTCCTCCCTGCCGTCCGCCGGGCACGAGGCCGAGGTGCGCCGCCGCGCCGGACAGGAGGCCGAGGGGCCGTTCGATCTGGAGCGGGGCCCGCTGCTGAGGGCGGTGCTGCTGCGGCTGGACGCGCGCTCGCACGTGCTGCTGGTGACGATGCATCACATCGTCACGGATGGTTGGTCCGCGGGCATCCTGGTGCGCGAGGTGGCGGCGATCTACGAGGCGCTGGTGAAGGACCAGACGCCTGCGTTGCCCGAGCTGCCGGTGCAGTACGCGGACTTCGCGGTGTGGCAGCGGCAGTGGCTGAGGGGCGAGGCATTGGAGGCGCAGCTGGGCTACTGGAGGCGCCAGCTCGCGGCGCTGCCGGTGCTGGAGCTGCCGACGGACAGGCCCCGCCCGCCGGTGCAGTCCTTCCGCGGCGCCCACCTGCGGGTGCGCCTGCCCAGGCCGCTGAGCGAGGCCCTGGTCCGGCTGAGCCGCCGCGAGGGCGTCACGCTGTACATGACGTTGCTGACGGCCTTCCAGGCGGTGGTCTCGCGCTACAGCGGGCAGACGGACGTGGTGGTCGGCACGGACATCGCCAACCGCAACCGCGCCGAGACGGAGGGCCTGCTGGGCTTCTTCGTGAACCAGCTCGTCATGCGCGGAGACCTGTCGGGCAACCCGAGCTTCCGCGAGCTGCTGGCGAAGGCCCGGGAGACGGCCCTGGCCGCCTACGCGCACCAGGATGTGCCCTTCGAGGAGCTGGTGCGTGAGCTCAACCCCGAGCGCAGCCTCGGACACGCCCCGCTCTTCCAGGTGAAGCTGCTGCTGCAGAACGCGCCGGACGTGGATCTGGAGCTACCCGGAGTGAAGCTCGGCGCCGTCGAGAGCGAGGCCCGGACGGCCAAGTTCGATCTCACCGTGGCGCTGGAGGAGTCCCCCGAGGGGCTGCGAGGCCACTGGGAGTACAGCACCGACCTCTTCGACGAGGAGACGGTCGCGCGGATGTCGCGGCACTACCAGCGGGTGCTGGAGGCGATGGTCGCGAACCCCGGGCAGCGCCTGGGAGAGCTGTCGCTGCTGTCCGAGCAGGAACGGCACCAGGTGCTCGTGGAGTGGAACGCCACCACCACGCCCTTCCCCTCCGACTCCTGCGCCCACCACCTGGTCCAGGCTGTCGCCGCCCGCTCCCCGGACGCTCCCGCCCTGTGCGTCGGCGACTCCACCCTCTCCTTCCGGGAGCTGGAGGAGCGCTCCAATCAGCTCGCCCACCACCTGCTCTCCCTGGGCGTCGGCGTGGAGACTCCCGTCGCCCTCTGCCTGGAGCGCTCCTTCGAGCTGGTCATCGGTCTGCTCGCCATCCTCAAGGCTGGCGGCACCTATGTCCCCCTGGAGCCTTCCCTCCCCGCCGCTCGCCTCGGCTTCCTGCTTCAGGACTGCGGCGCCCCCGTCCTCCTCACCCAGGAGAGCCTCGCCGATGAGCTGCCCGCCTACGGCCAGCTCCTCTGCCTCGACTCCGACTGGCACCAGGTTGCCTCCCAGCCCACCACGCCTCCCTCCTCCCCCGTGGGCCCCGACAACCTCGCCTACATCATCTACACCTCCGGCTCCACCGGTCAGCCCAAGGGCACCCTGCTGCACCACCGCGGCCTGTGCAACACGTCCCTGGCCGCCGCCCGTCACCACGGCTTCACCCCCACCAGCCGCGTCCTGCAGTTCGCCGCCCTGAGCTTCGACGCCTCCATCGCCGAAATCTTCGGCTCCCTGGTGGCCGGCTCCTGCCTGGTGCTCGCCCCTCGCG
>NZ_JANKBZ010000066.1 GCF_024623785.1 Archangium lipolyticum | reverse complement strand
AATCGGGAGCGGCGCCTGTCCAAGGACTACGAACGCAAGGAGGAATCCTCCGAAGCCTTCATCCATCTGGGCATGATACGACTCATGCTGCGCCGCCTTGCTTGATTGCTCCTGTTCAACACCCTCTCAGGAGATGGGCATCCGTTGTCAGGTTGCCGTTGCCCAGCAGGTGCGCTATCTCGTGCCGCGCCACGCCCGTCTGCAAGGCAAACTCGATGGCGATCTTGAGGACTCCCCGTTGGACCTCGATGGCGCCGGAGCGAACCTGCAAAATGGCTTTTTCAATATAAGCGGCCAGGTTGGTGCCGACCTCTACCCCGTAACCTTTTGATGCCAGGGTCGCGACCGCCTTGCTCTGGGCAAACGCCAAGGCCAGGGCGTTGGTGGCAGCAATGACGGTCACCTTCCGGCAGGCTTGATCCTGCAAAAGAATCGGCTTGCTGGGAGCGACGGCGAAGTCGTTGTTCATCCAGAACTGGATATTGCTGACATTCCGCAGATCGCCATGGCTGGAGGAGATGCCGGCGTTCGCGGCACAGGCACCGCCCCTGTCCCGAGCCAATCGCAGCAGCACGGACACGGGTTCAAGCTCTCGGATGAAAGGGACATCCACGGCAGCGTTGAGTATGTTGCCGCAGGCCTCGCAGAGAATCTCGGCACCGATCAACTTGCCGCCCAGGGCATTCTGGATGATGTGTTCGTCGTGCTTTTGGACCGCATCCCCATCAAACGGCTTGTTGCACAGATAGCAGTGTTGCATGGATTCGTCACGCCACCCGTGTGGCGGAGCGATGCAGGCGGCTGGTATTGACTAGCCCGACGGCGCGGGCGCGCAACTGGCTGCCGCCACCGTCCACATCATGGCTCGGGAAGGTGTCAGGCAACTCGTACGGCCCTCTCTGCCTGCGTAGCGTCGGCGCCCGTGCTCCTCCTCTCGGGCCTTCTCTTATCAATGTCGCCCCAACTCCCTGTCCCAGGCCCACAATTGCCCGCTCACCGCGTATTTATAGGCGCTGGAGAAATCCTCGAACTTCTTCGGGGGAAGCGCGCGGAGGCGCTCGCGCAGGAAGTCCGGATCGCTGAGCACGTCGCGGTGCTTCAAATCGGTGTCCATCTCCACCACGACAGGAATCACCCGGAGCACGGCCTCCTCGCACTCCTGGCGGGTGGCGCGAGCCATACGCTCCACCGCCAGGGCCAGGTGCTCGCGGACCGAGGCCGGGCCTCCGGGGCACCAGGCCTCCAGGGTCTTGCGGTAGATATCCTCCAGGAGCTCGTCCAGCGTGTACTTCTGCTCGGGCGACCAGAACGCGTAGCGAGAGCCCTGGAGCACGTCCCAGAAGCGGAGCAACGAGGCGAGCCGGTTCGCCATGCGCACAGCGCTCCGCGGCGGGGGTGGGGACACGGCATGGTAGAGGACCCCCCACGGGGTGCCCAGGCAGAAGGACTCGAATGCATTTTCCGTACGTTGACGCTCCTCCTCTGGGACGCATTCGTCCAAGCTGGAGAAGACGCTGAGAAACATGTGCACCCGCCAGCGCGGGCGGGCCCAGTCAAACCCCTCGGCCCCCGAGTGCATCACCAGCACCTCGCCGGGCTGCACCTGGCGCATCTGTCGGGGCTGGGAAAAGGCACCGGTCTCGAGGTACTCCCGGGCCCACCTGCGGCCCTCGGCTCTCACCTTGCGGCGGATGGCGGCGGTGGTGTCGTAGAGCCACGCTGGAAACTCGAGCACCGGGGCTGGGTCCGGGGTCATAGTCTTTCGCCCTACCACAGCGGTCCATCGCGCCTCAAGCGCCAGGCACTTCGCTCGCTCCCGAGGGCGGCGGACGCCTCCCGCCCGCTCAGCGGCAGTCCACAGGCAGGTAGACCTGGCCCTGGAAGCCCTTGGGCCGTTCGCCCCCTTCATACGCAGCCCTGCTCAGCGACAACTACACCTCCCCATCAACGACAACTACACCTCCCCATCTTGAGTGACGGCAGCCGTCGGTAGAAACCCGGTGACTTCCGAGGTTCGGATGGGCGGGTGAGGACGACGGATGCCCAGGTGAGGAAGCTGATGGAAGAGATGGCGAAGCACGGTCGCCTGGGGCTGGCGTCGGCCCGGGCGGGGATGGACCGCAAGACGGCACGCAAGTACGTGAAGGAGGGGAAGTTCCCCTCGGAGCTCAAGCAGGAGCGCACCTGGAGGACGAGGGAGGATCCGTTCGAGGAGCAGTGGGACAGCCTGGCCGAGCGGCTGAGGGAATCGCCGGAGTTGGAGGCCAAGACGCTCTTCGAGGAGCTGCGTGCTCGCGATGGCCGGAATACGCATCGTCCTCTCCGCCTGTGAGACGGGTCGCGGGGACGTCAAGCTCGGCCAGGGCGTCTATGGCTTGCGCCGCGCCCTCATCTCCGCCGGTGCCGAGACGGTGGTGAGCAGCCTGTGGAAGGTGAATGACGACACCACCCGTCAGCTCATGCAGGGCTACTACCGCCACCTGCTGGCCGGTGAGCGCCGTGTCTCGGCCCTACGCGCCGCCATGCTGGAGTTGCGACAGGCCCACCCCCACCCCTACGCCTGGGCTCCCTTCATCGCCCTGGGTCGGCATGCTCCTCTTCGCTCTCTCGCCCCACTCCCCAAGTGACCATCAGGCTTCCCGCTGGGGCCGCAGCGGCCGAGTGCGGGGCATGGGGCGCGACGTCCTCATCGGCGTGCGCGTCTGTGCGCCCTCCGCCCCTCGGCCAGCAGGTACACGAATTCGTGCCGTGAAGTGCCCATGCCTGGTGGCGGGCCGTCAGGAGTGCCTAGCGGCCCGCCACGAAAGACCCAGCTGGAGCGAGGCTATCGAGCATTCATGTCGATGACGTACTTGTAGTATTGCGTGCATCCGGTGCAGACATCGAACTTGTCCGTCAGGTTGCTGACAGGAATACGTTCGTCGGTGTTTGGGTGGACGATGCGCAAGGAACCATCACCCAGCTGATTGATCTCCATCATCCATACATACATCTTGTTATCGAAAAAGCGCGTGACCAGGAAGGTGCCGTAATGAGCGGAGCCGCTATGGAAGATGGGAACGTTCGTTCCATCCCCTGAGAACCCGGTGAGCCCGAACAGTTCATGCCGGTGTCCGGCAAAGACCGCGATGACAGGGAAATCCCGGAGGATGGCGAGGACCTCCGCGTTGTCCTGGACCTGCGCCCAGTCGTGCCAGTTCAAGATGATCTTCTTCCCACGGGCAGCCGCGTTCTGCAGATCGGTGCGCAGCCACGCGATGGCCGACGTGATGTAGAAGTAGTCGGTCCTCCACTCACTGAAGTTAAAGCCGCTCCATGATCTCGTATAGGTGGGGTAATTGTTGAGCTGTACGAAGTGGACGTCTCCGATCTCCCACGAGTACCCCAGACTGCCTGCGTGGTCCCCGCCATTCTCGCCGTAGTCAAAACTCACAGGGTTGAGGGTCCCCACCTGCGCCTTGTGGTACGAGACCATCGAGTTCGCACAATGGTTAAAGCTGCAATCATCGACGTTGTTGGCGTAGTCGTGATTGCCCAGTCCCAAATAGACGTTGGCCTTCAATCCATGTTCGTAGTTAGCGACGTAATCACCCAGATCAGCGTCCTGGTCGCCGAACTCGGTCAGATCTCCATTGACGATCACTCCCCCGAAGGCCGCGTCGCCAAGGACATTCTTGACGTTGTTGATGGTGTCCCGCATGCGCCCGTTGTACAGGCGGCTCAGGCTTTCAGCGCTCCAATTGGGGTAGGCGTTGCGCTCATCGGAACACTTTGTGCTGCTGCTGGAGTCCTTGCAGTAGGTCCACGCGAACTGTGGGTCTGAAACCATGGCCATGGCGAAACCATTTTCCGCGAAGGAGTCCCAGGACAAAGCAGATGTAATGTCATTGTAGAGCGGACCGACGTACGGGACATCCGCATAGTAGGTCCTGGCCACGCCACTCCCATCGGCATGCTCGAAAGCCCTGACCATCATTCCCTTGGGCACACGGAACGATGAGATCTTGTCATTCCAGCTCGAGTGAGAGGGGAAGGGACCCCCAGAGCAGAACTGATACGCGATGCCGCCGTAGTTCGCGTGCTCGTACCCCACGAAACACCAGCCGAGGGAGCCACCTGTCGTGGAGAGAGTGAATCGGCCGCTTTGGTCGGTGGAGTAGGTCGCGGCCACGATATAGTAAGTGCCTGCGCTGAGCGTGACAGTCAGCCGGCTGTTGAATCCGTCGCCGCTGTCGTCATCTCTGTACAGCACCACGGAGTTGCTGTTCAGGAGATACAGATAGGTGTCGACGGAAGACATCAGATCAATGGTGACGGTCTGCGTACTTGGCAGGGTGAATTTGAACTTCGGGTTCGCTCCGTTCTGGCTTTGTCCGGCGGATTTCGTCCAGCCACTGTTCATCATCGTCGTCTGCGCATGGGCCAGACTGGCGGATGCCAGGATGAGAACAACCATCACCCTGGCCAGCAGGTTCATGATGTGGCGGGCTGCCGTCGCTTCCTTCCGCGAGCGGCACGTCATTGGCTGCCTGATATTGGGGGGAGCGTGGGGGGGGACGAGCGGATTGTGCATGGTCGTTTCCTATGGGGCCTGGCTTGGAGAGGTAAGGCTTTACCGAGGAGGCCAGTCTTTGGCTCCTTGGTATGCAGCAAGTTGCCACCGGCGGGAGGAGGGATGCCGTGAGGTGCTTCACAGCGACCAAGTGAACTGCCGCACAGAGGTGGTGGGCTTGCCCGGTTACGTGTCTCTCGGTAAGCGCTCGGCGGACCACACCTTCCGAGTGAGGGAGGAGCCGTTCAGCGTCACGTTCCAGGAGGAGTAGACATGGAACGCAAAACGGAAAGAGTGGACGCAACGCTGGCGAGGGCCGCGGCAAGCAACTACTGGACGGAGGCCGAGGCACAGGCGGTGCTCGAGGCCTGTGAGGCGAGCGGGTTGTCGGTGGCGGAGTTCGCCCGCCGCCATGGGCTGGGTGCACAACGGCTGAGGTGGTGGAAGAAGCGGCGAGCCGAGGAGACGGGTCCATCGCTCTCGTTCGTCCCGGTGCACGTCGCGGCACCGGCGTCGCCAGAAGCGCAGCGGCCGGCAGGCACAGCCAGCATGGAGGTGGTACTGACCAGAGGTCGACGTATCCGGGTGGAGCCCGGCTTCGACGCGCAGGCGCTGGCGAGGCTGGTGAGGGCGTTGGAGGAAGCATGCTGACACTGCCCTCCTCGGTGCGTATCCACCTGGCGAGCCGGCCGGTGGACATGCGCAAGCCCTTCGATGGGCTCTCCTTGCTGGCGCGGTAGGTACTGCGAGAGGACCCCTTGAGTGGACACCTCTTCGTCTTCTTCAACCGTACGCGCGACATGGTGAAGGTGCTGTGGTGGCACTCCGGAGGCTTCTGCCTCTTCTGCAAGCGCCTGGAGAAGGGCAGCTTCCGCCTGCCGCGTCCGCTGCCCGAGGACGGCTCCGCCCTCACCCTGGAGGCCGTGGAGATCACGCTGCTGTTGGAGGGGATTGATTTGAAGGCCAGCGTGCGTCGGCCGCGCTGGCAGCCCCCACCTGAGAAGTCAACTGCGTGAGAATACCTCTTGCGTCATGGGGCCGAGCCATGGCTCATGTCCGGTGGCATGAGCGGTGCGGCCCCAGGCAAGAAGACGACGGACATGCACGGCGTGGTGGCGCTGCTGCGCACGCTGCTGGCCGAAGGCCAGGACGAGCAGGCCATTGAGCTGGTGGTGGGCCTGCTCTCGCGGTTGGTGGAAAAGAACACCGAGTTGGAGTTGCGCCTGCGCAAGGCGATGCGCCAGCGCTTTGGCCGTACCAGCGAGAAGCTCTCGGCCGAACAGCTGTCGCTGTTCCTGACGCAGCTGGGCCAGGAGGACGCCGGGCCCAGGAAGCGACGGAGCCTGGTGCCGGGGAGGCTCGCGTCGCAGCAGGCACTGCGCCGCCGTCCGAGCCACCGCGCGAGGAAGCCCCCAGGAAGAAGCGCAAGGGGCACGGGCGTCGCCCGCTGCCCTCCACCCTGCCGCGCGAGCAGCGCGTCCACCAGCCGCCGCCCGAGGCGCTGCGGTGCGAGGCGTGTGGGCGAGACAAGACGCGCTGTGGCGAGGAGAAGAGCGAGACATTGGAGTGGGTGCCCGGCCACTTCAAGGTGATTGAGGAGGTGCGGCCCAAATACGCCTGCCGGCCGTGTGGCGAAGGGCTGGTAATAGCCCCTGCCGCCGACAGGGTGATTGAGGGCGGATTGCCCGGGCCGGGCCTGGTGGCGCACGTGCTGGTGTCCAAGTACAAGGACCACCTGCCGCTGCACCGGCTGAGTGGAATTTATGCGCGCCATGGCGTGCAGCTGCGTACCTCGACGCTCTCGGATTGGGTGGCCGCGGGCGCCGACACCCTCCAGCCGCTGGCCCTGGAGGTAGCCCGGCGGGCGCTGGCCTCGCACGTGCTGCAGAGCGACGACACGCACCTGAAGGTGCTCGGCAGGGAGCACCTCAACGGCCTCAAGCGCGGGCACATGTGGGTGTACCTGGGGGACAGCACCTGGGCAGCCTTCGTCTACACGCCGGACTGGAAGCAGGAGGGGCCGCTGTCCTTCCTGGAGGGACGCGAGGGCTGGCTGCTGGTGGACGGGTACAAGGGCTATGACAAACTCTTCACTCGCTAGGGTGCCACCGCGGTGGAGGTGGGGTGCTGGAGCCATGCCCGGCGCTACTTCGTGGAGGCATTGGAAGCCGGGGACACACGAGCGGCGCTGCCGCTCTCGCTCATCGGCCAGCTCTTCGAGGTGGAGCGCCAGGCCAGCCAGCAGAAGGTGGAGCAAGCCGAGCGGCTGCGCAGGCGCGACACGCTCTCACGCGCTGTCACGGAGCAACTGGGGCGCTGGGTAGCCGAAACCTACAACCGGGAGCCGCCCAAGAGTCCGTTGGCCCAGGCGTGTCGCTACACAATCAATCAGTGGCAGGCGCTGATGCGCTTCATGGAGGATGCGCGCCTGCCGCTGCACAACAACGCCTCGGAACTGCGGCTGCGGGAAATTGCCGTCGGCAGGAAGAACTACCTGTTCGCCGGCAGCGACGCGGGCGCCGAGCGCGCCGCATGCGTGTACACGCTGGTGGCCACGTGCGTGCTGGCCGGAGTCGAGCCGTGGGCGTACCTGGCCGATGTGCTGGAGAAGCTCGCCCGGGGTTGGCCGCAGCGCCGGCTCGAGGAACTGCTGCCGCCCATGTGGAAGGCCGCGCGTGAGGCCTCCGCGCAGACTCCCTCCACCTCACCCGCGCCGACCTGAGCGCCGCTGCCCCCCCCAGCAGAGCTGGGCGGCGCGCTCGTTACCACATCTACGTCGCCATGCTGGACCGCTCCGCCGAGCGGATACGTCTCTCGAGCAGTTTGCGTGAATCCTGGGTGCACGCGGACAAGCTGCCCGAAAGGGGGATAGAGTACTCCTGGTGACTCCCTACGGCTTGAAGCGAGAAGGCTGGTGGATGCTGCTGGTGGTGCTGTGCTGTGCCACGAGCGCGGCGGCCAGCGAGGCCAGCGCGGATGCGCGGTTGGATGAGGCGCGGACGGCGTTTGAGGAGGCGGCCAGGCTCGAGAAGGAGGGCAAGTACGCAGAGGCCATTACGAAGGGAGAACAAGCCCTGGCGCTCAGGGAGGCGGTGCTGGGCAGCACCCACCTGGAGGTGGCTGCTTGCCTCAACCAGGTGGGCAACCTCCATCGCAAGCAGGGGAACCATGGCCGCTCAGAGCCGTTGCTTCAGCGCGCGCTGGCCCTTCGGCAAGAGGCCCTGGGGGAGCAGCATCCCCTTGTCGCCGAGTCGCTCCGCAACCTCTCCACCCTCTACTGGGTCCAGAAGTTGTATGACCGGGCAGAGCCGTACTGTCAGCGGGCGCTGGCCATTCGAGAGGCCACGCTTGGTAAGCACCACCCCGACGTCGCCGACTCGCTCAACAACCTCGCAAACATCTACAGCGACCAGGGACTGTATGCCCAGGCCGAGCCGCTCCATCTGCGCGCGCTGGCCATTTGGGAGGCGGCCCTTGGCAAGAACCATCCCCAGGTCGCCTACTCACTCAACAACCTCGGGGTGATCTACAAGGCCCAGGGATTGTATGCCCAGGCCGAGCAGTTCCATCAGCGCGCGTTGGCCATTCGGGAGGCAGCCCTCGGCAAGAACCATCCCCACGTTGCCGACTCGCTCAACAACCTCGGGGCGATCTACAAGGACCAGGGGTTGTATGCCCAGGCCGAGCAGTTCCATCAGCGCGCGTTAGCCATTCGGGAGGCGACCCTCGGCAAGAACCATCCCAGCGTTGCCTACTCGCTCAGCAACCTCGGGCTGATCTACAAGGACCAGGGGTTGTATGCCCAGGCCGAGCCGTTCCAGCAGCGCGCGTTGGCCATTCGGGAGGCGACCCTCGGCAAGAACCATCCCAGCGTTGCCGACTCGCTCAGCAGCCTCGGAGCAATCTACGGGTACCAAGGGTTGTACGGTCAGGCCGAACCGCTCTATCAGCGCGCGCTCGCCATCAAGGAAGCGGCCCTCGGCAAGCAGCACCCGGATGTCGCCGCCGCGCTCAACAGCCTCGCCAACCTCTACTTGAACCAGGGCTTGTACAGCCGGGCCGAGCCTCTGTTCGAGCGCGCGCTCTCCATTTGGGAAGCGGCCCTCGGCAAGCAGCACCCGGATGTCGCCGTCGCGCTCAACAGCCTCGCCAACCTCTACTTGAACCAGGGCTTGTACAGCCGGGCCGAGCCTCTGTTCGAGCGCGCGCTCTCCATTTGGGAAGCGGCCCTCGGCAAGCAGCACCCGAATGTCGCCGCCACGCTCAACAACCTCGCCAACCTCTACTTGAACCAGGGCTTGTACAGCCGGGCCGAGCCTCTGTTCGAGCGCGCGCTCTCCATTTGGGAAGCGGCCCTCGGCAAGCAGCACCCGAATGTCGCCGCCACGCTCAACAACCTCGCCGACCTCTACAGGGAGCAGGGTTTGTACAGCCGAGCCGAGCCTCTGTTTGAGCGCGCTCTCTCCATTTGGGAAGCGGCCCTCGGCAAGCAGCACCCGAATGTCGCCTCCGCGCTCAACAACCTCGCCGACCTCTACAGGGAGCAGGGTTTGTACAGCCGAGCCGAGCCTCTGTTTGAGCGCGCTCTCTCCATTCGAGAGGCAGCCCTCGGCAAGCAACACGCTGACGTCGCGGCATCGCTCAAAGGTCTCGCCCGACTCCGCCTCATCCAGAAGCAACGTGCCCAGGCCCTCCCTCTCCTCACGCGCGCCTTCAGCATCTCCGAGCAGCGCCTGCGCCGGGAGGCACTCGACTTCTCCGAGTCGCGCCTGGCGAGCTTCCTTCAACTTCTCCGCTCCGAGGAGGACGTCCTCTACTCCCTGCTACGCGCCCACCCGGGCGATGCCCGCCTTCGGCGGCTGGCCCTCTCCTCCGTACTGCTGCGCAAGGGCCGCTCCGTCGAGGAAGTAGCCAATACCTCCCGCACCATCTACCTCGGCCTCGGTGAGGAGGACCGGAGCACCTTCGAGCGGCTGCGGGGCCTGCGTGCCCAACTCGCCACGCTGTCGCACCAGGGCCCCGACTCCCTCTCCCCCGCTGACTACCAGCAGCGCCTCCAGTCCCTGGCCGCGCAGGGTGATGCCCTGGAAACCCAGCTCGCCAGGCACTCCGCCCCCCTGCGCGCCCTCACCGCACTCCCTGGCCCCGACCAAATCGTCGAGCGCGTCGCCGCCGCCCTCCCCAGGGACAGCGCCCTCGTCGAGTTCGTCGCCTACAAAGACAGCCCGGCGGTGCCCAGGCCGGGTACGCCCCAGTCCCAACTCCCCAGCGAGCTGCGCTACCTGGCACTCGTGCTGCTGCCCAACGCCACCATCCGCACCGTGGACCTCGGGCCCGCGGCCGCCATCGACCAGGCCGCCTCCACCTTCCGAGATGCACTGGCCAGCAGCGATGCGGCCTGGCAGAGCCCCGCCCAGGCCTTGTACTCCCTGGCCTTCCGCCCCCTGCGGCCGCTGCTCGGCAACGTCCGCCATCTCTTCCTCTCCCCGGACGGCCAGCTCAACCTCGTCCCCTTCGCCGCCCTCCACAACGGCAAGGGCCCGCTTGTGGACTCCTTCCACTTCACCTACCTCACCTCGGGCAAGGATTTGCTGCCGCGTCCCCAGGACATTGCCCCCTCCCGCTCCCTCGTCGTCCTCGCCGACCCGGACTTTGGCGCCTCTCCCTCCACGGCCCCCGTCGCACAGCAGCAGCAACCCGCGTTGGCCCTGCGCTCCGCCTCGACCGAGCGTTTCTTCTCCAGCCTCCGGGCCGACCTCGCCGAGCGCACCTGGGTGCCCCTGCCCGGCACTCGCCAGGAGGCCGAGGCCATTCAGCAACTGCTGCCCCAGGCGCAACTCTTCCTGGGAGTGGAGGCCTCCAAGCAGCGGTTGCTGACACTGCCGACGCCCGGCGTGCTGCATCTCGCCACCCACGGCTTCTTCCTCGAGGATTCCGCCTCGGCCTCGCCCGAGGCCTCTCGCGCCGTCGTCCACTCCGGCGGCCTCTCGGGGGATTCCTCCACCCAGCACCTGCCCGACCCGCTGTTGCGCTCCGGCCTCATCCTCTCCGGGGCTTCCGCCCAGCAGCCCCACTCCCCCGACAGCTCCCTCGTCACCGCCCTGGAGTTGGCCGGCCTGGACCTGTGGGGAACCGAGCTGGTCGTCCTCTCCGCCTGCGAGACGGGTCGCGGGGACGTCAAACTCGGCCAGGGCGTCTATGGCCTGCGTCGGGCCCTCATCTCCGCGGGCGCCGAGACGGTGGTGAGCAGCCTGTGGAAGGTGAATGACGACACCACCCGTCAGCTCATGCAGGGCTACTACCGCCACCTGCTGGCCGGTGAGCCCCGTGTCTCGGCCCTACGCGCCGCCATGCTGGAGTTGCGACAGGCCCACCCCCACCCCTACGCCTGGGCTCCCTTCATCGCCCTGGGGCGCGATGCTCCTCTTCGCTCTCTCGCTCCGGTCTCGAAGGATCAGTCCGGCTTGTAGCTGACGAGCCCGAGCGGGTGTTGAACCGGAGCGGGCGCCCGGTCGGGCTACGGGAACGTCACGCCGTCGAAGAACTCGCCCCTGCCGCCCCCCTCCTGGCACCACAGCTTCAGGGTGAAGGTGCCGCGTGCCTGCTCCTCCGTCGCCTCCAGTTCCAGCACGACGCGGAGCCCCTTCCCCGGTGGGATGGGCTCCAGCGGCCACACGCCGAGCGCCTTCAACTCCAACCCCTGGGGGCCCACCAGCACCGCACCAATGGGCGTCCAGGGCGTGGTCCCGTCGTTCCACAACTCCTGCTCCATGGCCAACCGCACCACCATGCGCCCGGTATCGGAGCGGTAGGTGCGTGCCAACCTGCTGGTGAGCGTGTTGCCAGGGTGTGCGGTGACATTCTTGGAGATGTCCCTATCGTCAACGCCGCCCTTCCCCATGAGTTTCTGGGCGAGGAGGGCCGTGAGCCCCACCTTCCCATTGGACTCCGCCTCCAGGCGCGCCTTCTCCTGTCGGCACTGCTGAAGCTCCTCCAGCGCGAGTTGCTCGCCCTCCTGACAGGAGGCCAGCGAGCGAGGCTGGCGCGTCACCTCCACCAGTCGCGTGGCCTCGGAGGGGTGCACCACCAGCGAGAAGGTGACCTCGCCGGGGCCGCGCCGTCCTGGAGTGACGCGTGTCCGACTCACACGAGGGCCATGGAACCTCCACAGGGGTGCTCACGGGGGCTCCCCCAAGCGGGAGCGGAGGAGGCGAGCGTGGCGCCCCAGGCAGCGGCCAGCAAGGAGCCGATAAAGGAGAAGACGCCGCGAGTAGACTTTCGCCGAGTTGCTCAGGAGGACGTTCGACTTGGACGTATTGAAGACGCAAACAGCAAAAGCCCCATCCGCTTCTCGCTCCATCGCCGGGTCTTCAGGCTGCCCAGGCGCCCGTCGGCTTCGCGCGTAGCCGCCCAGCCAGGCGGCTCATGTCCTCAGCA
>NZ_JANKBZ010000065.1 GCF_024623785.1 Archangium lipolyticum | reverse complement strand
CGCCGGGCGCCAACGGCTCGTCCGCTTACTTGTCGAGCGGGTCATCGTGCTGGGGGAGGACGTCACCATCGAGCATGCCGTGCCCCTCTCCGGTCGTTTTTGTCGTTTGCGTCCTGATGATCGACGTATTCGCCTGCGTGAGGTGTGGAGGCCGGCGGCGGCTCTTGGCGTACGTGAAGCAAGCGGGAGCAGTGCGAGCTATTCTGGAGCACCTGCGCTTGCCCACCGCAGGTGCCAGCCTGACCCCGGCGCCAGCGCCACCCCAGTCCGCGTGGTGTTGAGGCCCGCGCCGCCACAGCCAACAGGCCCAAGCCCCCTGCTCCCCTGAGCTGCCCCTGCTGGCAGGACGGCCGCGGAGCCGACGTGTGCCTCAAGGCGGCCGCACTCTGCGTGCACTGGCATGGCTCACTTCTCTTGGGCTCCCGTCAGCTGCCTTCCCCCGCCTCTCTGCCCCAACCCCCTGCCCTCAACCGTGCCCCTATTTCTCTTATGCGCCGAGCTCGAGCTGAACAACCCCACCCCGCTGAGCCAGGTGCGCATCCACGCCATCGCGACGGACACCAGCTTCCGTATCTCCGAGCTCAGCGAGGTGTCCCTCTTCGAGTAGCCACACAGCGGTACGAAGCGGCGGGTTCGATTCCCGCCGCCTCCACTCTTCTTCGGCGCGGCGCGCTCCCTCACTCGCAGCCGAGCTCCTCGGGCCGCGCACGGCGTTGCCTTGCTCGGGGGGGCAGCACGTTCTGGCAGCGCGAGTCGCGCGCGATGAGGCCTCCGTAGGCCCACTTGCCCTGGCAGTCCTCCGCTCGCTTCATGAAGAGTGAAGCGGCCCCAATCCGGTGGTGCGGGAGTCTCACGGTGGGGCGTCGAGCGACACCTGGTCGGAGGATCCGTCCGCGTACTGCACCTGGAAGACCAACCGGTCAGCCCTCAGGGTGCCCTGCGCGCCGTACCAGAAGGCATGGTTGTTGGCGGCGTGACCCACGGGGAGGCCGGCCAACACGGGAACGTTCAGCGGGGCGAGCAGGTCGTGGAACATCTCGTCCAGGGTCCAGCCCGCCCCTTCCGGAGGCTCACACCTGGGGAACTCGCCGAGCACGATGCCGGCGAGCCCGTCCAGGCAGCCCGCCTCGCGCAACTGTGTCACCATGCGATCCAGCTTGTAGGGGGCCTCGCCCACGTCCTCCAGGAGGAGGATGGCGCCGCGCGCGTCGAGCTGCCACGGCGTACCGATCAGGCTGGCGAGCACACACAGGTTGCCGCCCACCACGGGACCGCTCACCGGGCCACGGCCCGGCACCAGCGAGTGCCCGAGCAGGGGCGGGGCCTCGCCCGTGCGCAGCATCGTCCTCATCCGCTCACGGCTGTCCTCGCCGATGTGCCGCGGCACGGACTGGAGCACCGGACCATGGAGGATACGCCCGCGCCCGTGCCGACGGCGCTGGAGCTCGCAGAAGAGCGCCGTGGCATCCGAGAAGCCGATGACGAGCCGCTCATCGGGGATGGAGGGCAGGCCCGGCAGGCAGTGCACCGTGCCGTAGCCTCCGCGGGCGTACCAGACCGCATCGATTCCGGGCTCCGTGAGGGCGCGGTGCAGCTCCTCGCGCCGCGCGTCTGGAGTACCGGCGGTGTAGCGGAACCTCGAATGGAGATGCTTCGACTCCGTGACCTCGTAGCCCCAGCTCCGCAGCAGTTGCATCCCCTCTTGCAACTTCGCCTCGTCGCAAATCCCCCCTGGCGCAACCACCACGATGTTCGCCCCGCTCCGAAGTGTCACGAAGAGCCTCCCCACTGACCTGAAAGGAATCGCATCCCATGAATCCACCCATGAGGGTGGACTGTCTCATCGGCCCGGCCGCCCGACATATGCCTTGAAGAACCTGGCGATCACCGCCAGCGCCTCCTGCGCCTCGGGCAGGTCGGTGTTGAGATGGAAGGCGTGGCCCATCCCGTCCCAGACGTGGAGGCGGGCCTCCACGCCGAGCGCGGTCAGGCGCGAATGGGTGTGGGCGGCGGCACTGAGCTCCGCCGCGCGCGTGCCGGTGATGAAGAGCGTCGGCGGGAACTTCGCCAGCACGCCTTTCGAGAAGAGCGGTGAGATCAGCGGGTCGGCGAGGTCCGCCTGGCCGTAATAAAGCTCCTCCATGATGGGCAGGCTGCCGTCCGGCTTCGGCATCGGCGCGTTGTTCACGGCCGCGACCACATAGCGCGCGTCGCCCCCGTAGCGCGCGTCAGCGCCCGCGCAGAACACGCCCGCCGCCGCCGGCAGGGGAAGCTTCTCCTTCTGGAACCAGGCGAGCGCCTCCGCCGTCAACACCCCGCCCGACGAGCAGCCGAACAGGCCCAGCTCACCCGGACGATGGCGCTTGAGCGCCTCGCGATACACGGCGGCGACATCCTCGCTCGCCGCGGGATATCGGTGCTCCGGGCCCAGGCGGTAATCCACCGCCACCACCCTCATGCCCGTCATGGCCGCGACCGGGATGGCCTCCAGCATGCCCATCGTGCCCGCCGAGCCGAAGATGAAGCCGCCGCCGTGCAGTTCGATCAGCAAACCGCGCGCGACCGGTGCCTTCGGCGTCACGAGGGTGACCGGTACTCCGCCCCACTGCTCCTGGCGGAGCGACACGCCGTAGCGCTGTCGAAGCGCCTCGACGCGCGGTGCGATCGACGCGTCCACGCTGGCGCGGATCTGCTGGATGTTCCGGGCCAACTCCTCGTTGCTCATGTGCGCGAGCGGATCGCCCTCGGCGATCTCCACGCGTGCCGCGGCCTGAGCCTCTGGGCTCATGTAGGGCGAGAGTGGAAGGTCGAAGGCGGGAACGTGCCGGATGCCGTCCCCCTCCCTGGCCGCGGCTTGCTGCGTGGCCGCCAGCGCCACCAGGAAGCAGAAGCCACGCAAGAAGGGTCCGATGACGCTTGTGTCGTGCATGGGTGGGCAAGCTAGCGCATCCAGGTCTTCTGCCAGGCCGGTGCGACGAGGGGCGCTGCTCGTGGCCTGGGTCGTCGATGAGGGCGAGGCCTCGCCCGCTGTCACGGCCGGGAGAAGCCCCGGGGTGGCATCGCGGGAGAGCGGTGCAGCCAGTTGTCCTCGGGGTAGCGGGCGGTGCCGTCGATGAGGTGGACCGAGTAGGCGTGGCGGCTCTTGGGGGAGGTGTTGGCGCCACTCTTGTGGGGCAGCAACCCGTGGAGCACGACCAGGGAGCCCTTGGGCACCTCCAGCGGCACCATGCCCTCCTCGGGCAGGGGCGTGGGGTCCAACACCTGGAACGCCGTGCCGCCTCCCGGAGCGCGGACGAAACGCTTCTTCAGGCCCAGCTCGTGCCCGCCGGGCAGCGCCCACAGGCACCCGTTCTCCAGCGTGGCATCTTCCAGGGCGAACCAGAAGCCCAGGCAGGTCGGCGGCTCCGTGTAGAGGAACGTCGAGTCCTGGTGGCTGTTGACCTCACCGCCGATGAAGGGCTGCTTGAAGATGTACATCGACTGGAGCAGCAACGGCTGCTTCACGCCCAGCTCCGCGGCCAGGGCCGCCAGCTCGGGCGTGCGGGAGAAGCGGTCGAAGAGGGGATCCAAATCGTGCAGCGCGTGGCCGATCTTGTTGATCGACAGCTCCTTGTCCTGGCGCAGCGAGCCGTCCGGCTTGAAGGCGTTCTCCTCGAAGAAGAACCGGATCTGGTCCCCCGAGGACAGGAAGTACTCGTCCGAGGTCCTGGTCTGCTCCTGCGTGGAGAAGATGGAGACCGTCTCGGGTTGGAAGCCAGCCACCAGTTCCCCGGCCCGGGCCCTCAACGCATCACAGGAGGCCGCCGGGACGAACCCGGGCAGTACGAGGAAGCCCTGTCGCGAGAACTCTTCGGCACGATTCATGTCCGCTCCCATGAGGGGCTGAGACCCTCAGCCTATGCGAGCGGGCAGGGACTGCGAAGATCGGTCGGCGGGATTCGAAGCCGCGTCCACCTGCGTGGCGCACAGGGTCTCTCCCAAGCCCGAGTTGCCAAAGAGGACGTTCGACTTCGACGTGTTCGCCTGCATGAGGTGTTGAGTCCAGTTGCTGTTCGCCGCACGGCACTACGCGCGAGTGGAGGAGCACACCCGGAGTCCGGCTCGGATGCCTTTTTTGCGTGAGGACCTACGCGGGGATAGGTAGACGGTCCTCATGTCCGTGACCGCGGAGTTGCTCGAAACCGTCCGGGGAGAAGCGCGCCCGGAGACCTGGTCCGCCGGCATGGGCCTTGCCCGCGCGGGCGCCGTCTCGGTGCAGTCCGTCGGTGAAGAAGAGGCCGTGCTGCGAGTGCGCGCCACCGGCCGTCCGGCGCCCCTGACCACCGTCCTCTACCCCGAGGACGACATCTGGGAGTGCGACTGCCGGGGCCGGGTGGACCCCTGCGAGCACGTGGTGGCGGCGGCCATCATCCTCCACCAGACGGTGACCCAGCGCGCCGCCGCACCGCGCGCCCCCGTACAGCGTGCCCCCGCGCCGCGCGCCCCCTCCCCTGCTCCCGCGAACCAGGCCGTCCAGGCCGTCGCGCGCCCCGGTGCCGCGCCGAAGCCGGAGCGCATGGTGTACCGCTTCAAGCGCGTGGACGGAGGGCTCCAGCTCGAACGCCTGCTGGTGCGTCCGGACAACACCGCTCGGCTCCTGGCACGCAGCCTGGCCTCCGTGCTCACCAACCCCGTGGAGGCGGCCCGCATCCAGGTGGAGCCGTGCGACCTGATCGTGGACAAGTTGTTGATGAAGCCCACGAGGGGCGCGCTCCCACCCGAGCGGCTCGACGCGCTCCTGCGCGCCCTGGAGCCCGCGCGCACCGTGCTCTTCGACGGCAACCTGGTGTCCGTCTCGAACGAGCCCCTCCTTCCGCGCGTCACCGTGGAGGACCGTGGCGAGCAGACGGTGCTCAAGGTGGAGAAGGACCCGCGCGTCACCGAGGTGGTGACCCCCGGGGTGGTGGTGTGCGGAGGCTCGCTCTGCCGGCTCGGCGAGCAGTCCCTCACCGGCGCGCGGTTGGAGAAGCTGCCGCAGGAGCGCGTCTTCTCGCCCGATCAGATGGGAGAGCTCACCGGGAAGGTGCTGCCGGACTTCGCGCGGCGCATGCCGGTGGACGTGAAGAGCCGGCGGCTGCCTCCCATCGACCGCACGCTCGTGCCGCGCATCTCCCTGGAGCTCGACCAGCTGGACTCCGGCCTCTCGGTGCTACCGACGCTGGTGTACGGCTCGCCGCCCTCGGTGCGCATCGACAACGGGCGCATGGTGTACCTGAAGGGCGCGGTGCCCGTGCGCGACGAGCCCGCCGAGCAGAAGCTCATCCACCAGCTGCGTGACGAGCTGAACATGGTGCCCGGCCGGCGCGTGACGGTGCAGGGCAAGGAGGCGGTGCAGCTCGCCGACAAGCTGCGGCGCTGGCGCGGCGGCCTCACCGGGGACGCGGCGCGCGTGGTGAGCCCCAACGTGCAGCTGCGCCCCACGCTCTCGGTGGACGCGGGCGCCACGGCCTCCGGCGTGCCCCAGGTGGGCTTCTCGTTCGAGTTCCAGGTGGAGGGAGAGGGACCGGGCGCGCCGCGCACGGTGGACGCGGGCGCGGTGATGCGCGCGTGGGAGGAGGGGCTGGGTCTGGTGCCGCTGGAGGGCGGAGGCTGGGCGCCGCTGCCCACCGCGTGGCTGAAGACGCACGGCCAGCGCGTGGCGGACCTGCTGGCTGCGCGCGGGGCGGACGGGCGGCTGGCCAACCACGCCATCCCCCAGCTCACCGGACTGTGCGACGCGCTGGAACACCCTCCTCCGCCCGGGCTCGAGCGGCTGGCGCCCCTGGTGCAGGGCTTCGAGAAGCTGCCGGACGTACAGCCCCCGAAGGATCTCACCGCGACGCTGCGCCCCTACCAGCTGCAGGGCGTGAGCTGGCTCACCTTCCTGCGGCAGGCGGGCCTGGGCGGCGTGCTCGCGGACGACATGGGTCTGGGCAAGACGCTGCAGACCATCTGCACGCTGGGGCCGGGCACGCTGGTGGTGGCGCCCACGAGCGTGCTGCCCAACTGGGAGGCGGAGGTGAAGCGCTTCCGTCCCTCGCTGAAGGTGTCCGTCTACCACGGCCCCGGCCGCGCCCTGGACGAGGCGGCCGACGTGACGCTCACCACGTACGCGCTGCTGCGCCTGGACGCGGAGGTGCTCGGGGCGAAGGAGTGGGACACGGTGGTGCTGGACGAGGCCCAGGCCATCAAGAACCCGGACAGCCAGGTGGCGCGCGCGGCGTACGGGCTGCGGGCCAACTTCCGGGTGGCGCTGAGCGGCACGCCCATCGAGAACCGGCTCGAGGAGCTCTGGAGCCTGATGCACTTCACCAACCGGGGGCTGCTCGGGGGGCGCAAGGAGTTCGAGGAGCGGTGGGCGAGGCCCGTCTCGGACAACCAGAAGGGAGCGGCCGAGCAGCTGCGCGCGCGCATCCGTCCCTTCGTGCTGCGCAGGCTCAAGCGGGACGTGGCGCCCGAGCTGCCGCCGCGCACCGAGTCCGTGCGGCACGTCACCCTCAACGAGCGGGAGCGCGCCGTCTACGACGCGGTGTACGCGGCCACGCGCGAGGAGGTGGTGTCGCAGCTCGAGGAGGGCGGCAGCGTGCTCAAGGCGCTGGAGGCGCTGCTGCGGCTGCGTCAGGCGGCGTGCCACCCGGCGCTGGTGCCGGGACAGCAGGCGAAGACGTCCTCCAAGGTGCAGGCGCTGATCGAAGCGCTCGGCACGGCGGTGGAGGACGGGCACAAGGCGCTCGTCTTCTCGCAGTGGACGTCGATGTTGGACCTCATCGAGCCGGAGCTGCGGGAGGCGGGTATCGGCTTCATCCGGCTCGACGGCAGCACGAGCAACCGTGGCGCCGTGGCCGAATCGTTCCAGGACCCGAAGGGCCCGCCGGTGATGCTCATCTCGCTCAAGGCGGGAGCCACGGGACTGAACCTCACGGCGGCGGACCACGTCTTCCTGGTGGACCCGTGGTGGAACCCGTCCGTGGAGGCACAGGCGGCGGACCGGGCGCACCGCATCGGCCAGCAGCGGCCGGTGATGGTGTACCGGCTGGTGTCGCAAGGCACGGTGGAGGAGAAGATCCTCACCCTGCAGGAGAAGAAACGCGCGCTCTTCGAGTCCGCGCTCGGTGGCGCCTCCGGGGCCGCGGCCATCACCCGAGCCGACCTCATGCAACTGCTCGACTGACACGGGTTCAACCGCGCAGACGCGTACGAACCTCCATGAGGATCCGCCCGAGCCGGTTCTTGCCGGTGCCCGTCGAACCACAGCCCCAGTAGTGGTCCTGGGTGGTCTTCTCGATGATCACCTCCTCACCGGTGGACAGCAGCACCGCGCGGGCGTCGGCGTGCGTCTCGAACTTGGCGAGGACGGCCCGGCGCATGACGTCATCCTTCACCGACTCCCAGTCCCGGCGCAGGGGATGCTTCCGGCTGCGGCCAAGGCGGGCGGCGATCATCGGGCTGGCGGTCGTGCGAATCCGCTCCGCGTATGCGTCATCGGTCCCGGCGAACTTCTGGGCCTGGAAGTAGTGCTCGGTGGTGGGCCAGCGCTTTCCTTCCAGGGTGATGGGATGCGCGGAGAAGTTGGAGAAACAGCCGTAATCATCCCGGACGGAATAGAACTCGATGGGCATCAGGAACTCCGTGTTGGTGTCCTCTATACACTGAGGTGGACAGGAATTCCTGACGCCCCTGGAGCGGGATGAGGATTCTCATCCTCCGGGAAGCGAAACCGGCGCCTCCCGGGCCATGACCCTCACGCACTTTCCGGGCGATACTGTCGCGAGCGCCATGAGTGAAACCGTAAACGACCCCTCCACGCTCCCGCTGAAGACGCCCGCGCCAGACGCCCACGTGCGGCACTTCACCGAGACGCTCCCGACGACGCTCCCGCCCGAGGTCCTCTGGGCGGAGCTCACGCGCGCCCTGCTGCGCTCACAGGATGCGGTGCTCTGGGCCAATGACGTGTCCACCGTGAGCACGCTTCAACCTCCGCTCGCGGTGGGCTCCGTGATCGCTGAGCGTATCCAGCCGAACGGCCCGGTGCTGCACTACCGCCTGGTGCGCTTCGAGCCCCCGCGCCTGCTGGAGTACGCCTCGCTTCAGGACCACCCCCTCGCGGGCGGTGCCGTCGTGTCCGTCGAGCACTCGGCGGGCACGACCACGCTGCGGTGGCAGGGCACATACCGTGGCACGGAGCAGCAGCTCGGCGTGCTGGACCGCTTCCGCGCGGCCTTCTTCGCCAGCCTCGCCGTGCAGCTGCGACAGCTGGAGGCCACGGCGCGGTGAACCGTCTGGACCACCTCCGGCAAGCCCATTCGGCGGCGCTGAGAGATGCCTTCCTCGAGCGAAGCTGGGCCACGGAGGGCGAGCAGGCTCTCTTCAACCTCTTCGCGGACGCGGACCCTTCCGCGGGCAAGCAGCACCTCGGGTGGATTCTGAGGCTCTACCTCTCGGGCCGCCTCCGGGCCGAGGACCTCTACAAGGTCCCCGAGCACGGAGCCGACAGTACGGCACGCCGTTCTGCATCTAGCCCGCTCCGGGCGGCCGGGGCGCCCTACACCCGCGCCCTGGCGTCCACGCCGCGGAATGCGTCTGGGACCGCGTGCGCCGCGATACCCGCCACGAACTCCCGCTCGTGGATGGCGCGCACCCTCTCCAGGACCTTCCGGCCCTGCTCGGCGAACCCGAGCTCCGTCACCTTGCCATTCGTCACGTAGGCGCCCGACGACACCCCGCTCGCGCCCAGAGCCGCGTCGTACAGACGCGAGGCACCCCGGCTGGGAGGCGGGAAGAACAGCCGGACGAGCGGCTTCATATAAAAGGGGAACCCTGACGTCTTCCCGCTTCGCAGCGTGTTGTTGGGCCCGGGGTCCACGCCCAGGAGTTTGATTCCCTCGGCGGCGAGCTTCGGAGCGAGCTCCCGGGTCCACAGGGTCATCGCCAATTTGGTCGTCGAATACGGACCGAAGAGTTTCTTGAAGGTCGCTGGACGCTCCAGCGTGTCGGGATCGAATCGCCTGGTGGTCCTGAAGACGTTGCTGGAGGTATTGATGACGGTCTTCGACGCCCCCCTCCGCAGGTGCTCCTTCAGCTCCATGATGAGGATGTAGGGCACGACCGTCTGCACCTCGAAGTGCAGCTCACGCCCCTGCTTGGAGAAGCCGAGTGACTCGAAGCTGCCACCCGCGTTGTTGAACAGCACATCGATCTTCTCCTCCGCGGCCTTGAGCTGCCCCAGCGCCAGCTTCAGGCTGTCGAAGTCGGTGAGGTCGGCCCGGTAGACGCGAAGCTGCTTCCTGGCCAGGGACGCCTGGAGCAGGGCATCCCCCTCGGGGAAGCCGGAGCGGTTCAGCGCGATGACCTGCCAGCCCTCGGAGAGCAACCTGCGGGTCAGCTCGAGCCCGATGCCAGAGCTCGCCCCCGTGATGAGCGCGGTTCGACCGTGTCCTTCTGTCTTCATGGCGACCTCCTCCACAAGAAAACGGATGACGCATCCGCTTCGGGACGAGATATACGGAGGGCGAAACGGATACGCAATCCATTCGGACGGAACCATCCGGTTTGTTAGGATGGAGCCATGAGGAAACAGGAGGAGCCACCGCGGGAAGAGGGCCCGCTGCGCGCGGATGCGGCCCGCAACCGCGAGCGCGTGTTGGCCGTGGCCCGCGAGCTGCTGGCCAGTGGCGACGCATCCCTGCAGATGAACCAGATAGCGCGAGCGGCGGGAGTGGGAGTCGGGACGGTGTACCGCCACTTCCCCACGCGCCAGGACCTGCTCGAGGCGCTGGTGAACGAGCACCTCCAGGCGCTGCTGGACCAGGCACGGGAGGCGGAGGAGTCCGAGGATGCGCGGCTCGGCCTGAGGCGCTTCCTGCGCGCGGTGCTGGACCTGCAACTGGCCGACGTGGGCCTGGCGGAGGTGCTCAACGCGCAGCGGGACGCACACACGCAGACGTCACGACTGAAGGCCGAGCTGTTCGCGGCGAACGACCGGTTGCTGAAGCGGGCCCACCGGGCCGGGCTCGTGCGGGCCGAGATAGGCGCCGACGACATCCAGAGGCTGATGTGTGGCATCGAGCACGCCGTGCGCATCGGAGAGGACCGGCGGGCGCTGGCCGAGCGCTACCTGACCATCCTGCTGGACGGCCTGCGACCGGCGTCGAGGTGATGGACGCGGAATGATGTCCGAGGCCTATCCTCCAGAGTTGTTGCCACTCGGGGAAAGGCACGGCACATGGAGAAGGCGCACCGCAGTGCTGAGGTGGGGGCGGGCGCGGTGACACGAGCAGTTGCACGGCGGCAGTACCGTCGTGTGCTGACACGCTGGGCGCCGGCAGGCTCTTTCGGACTCATCGTGCTCTTCTTGCATGCAGCGTGTGCCACGCACGCCCCCATGGGAAACCCGCTCGCGGGCGGAGACCGCTCGCGGTCGCCCCCAGTGGGGAGGGAGACCCACTCGGCGCAGCCGGAGCCACCGCCAGTGCTCGCCGTCTACGCGGGCCTTCTCGAAGCGCGAGGCACCACCCGAGTGGTGGCCCTCACGAAGGAAGAGTACCGGCGTGCGGTGGCACAGCTCGGCGGAGGCCTCCGGTTGAAGGGGACGCCCCAGGAGTCCGCCCAACGGCTGCTCCAGGCCATGCCAGAGGAAGAGCTGCTCGCCGAGGTGTACCGCGACCGCGTCCTGACGCTGGTGCCGCTCAACGACAAGGGGCCACTCGTCCCCGAGGCCGAGGCGGCGTTGAAGGAGAGATACGTGCGGTGGTGCGAGAGGCGCGGCGGCGGTGACTGCCTGGGCCTCTTCGACGATGGGCCCTATCTACGCACCGATGACCGGCGCACCCTGGCCCTCGCCCTGGCCTTCGGCACGGTGCTGGATGAGACGCGGGAGGCCCTGGGGAGAGAGCTGAGCCCTCGGGCGGTACTCTCGTCGCTCGTATGGGCAGCGGGGCTCTACCTCGCCCTCTGGCTGGTGCCCGAGCCGGGCACGAAGGCGGTGGCGGCCGCGCTGTCGGTGGTACTGCTGGCCTGGCTCGGCGTGGACGCCATGTGGGGCCTCATGGACGGATGGGCCCGCATGGCGCACCGGGCCCACGAGGCCACCACGTTCGAGGAGTTGCGCGAGGTGGGGGAGGAATTCGGCCGGTTGATTGGAACGGATGCGGCCCGGGCCCTCATTCTGGCGGTGGCCACCCTCAGCGGGCGGACACTCGGCGAGGCGGCTACACACCTGCGCTCGCTGCCGAGGTTCAACCAGGTGCAGGCGCAGTGGGCGGCCCAGGGACTCGAAGGCTCGGTGGCCATGGCCCTGGATGAGGTCGCCGCAGTGGAGATGGCAGCCGAAGGAGGCCGTGCGCCTGCGGTCGTCACGTCACCACAGGCGCCCATCGCACTCGCCATGCTCGGCAGGAGCAACGCGGCTCGTACGGTAGCGGCGCCAGCTGGTCACTCCGGCACCATCATCGACATCCAGCACCGCGGCGGTAACAGGCAGGTCGTCCTTGGCAATGGTCAGCGGTGGCACCTCCCGCGCGGGAAGGCTCTCGGCGACATACCGGCGGAGGATAAGCTCGGGGACGAGTTGCAGGCAGCGGCGGAGCGCATTGCACGAGGGTGGAGCGATGCCGAGCTCACCAGAAACGAGCGAGCCGCGATCGAAAGGGCCCGCGACGCGGGCAACGAAAGCAGCGCGAGACATCTGGAGGGGCTGGCCCGTGGACGCTGGGTCAATACGAGGCTCCAGGATGAGTTCCCCCAGCTCAACTGGCATTCGAAGGGAGTCGATGTGGTGGACCCGCGACCAGGGGGGCAGAAATACGAGATACTCTCTGGAACGAGGGAGAACTTCGCGGTCCACGGTCGGCGCATGGCCACGGAGTTCTTCCGGATGATCTTCTTCTGAAGGGCGCGAGGATGTGGCTCGGCAACATCATCCATGAGAACCAAGAACTCGAAGGCGAGCGACTGGAGTTGTCCGGCGAGGCGGACCAGGTCGTCTATCTCGGGCCGAACCTCACGCTGCGCCGGTGCACGGTCATCGTGCGCGTTCCCGCGAATCGGCTGAGCCTCCGAGGACCGCGGCTCATCGACTGCACCATCGAGTTCAAGCAGGAGCAGCGGAACCACCGAGGCTGGGTGAGTGCCTATCTGAAGGGTTGCCGTTTCAAGGGACGGCTGTTGGGAACGGATTTCGGACCCTTTCCCGGGTACAGCACTTGGGGCGAGCACGGCCACGTGGAGGACTGTGACTTCTCCGAGGCCCGGCTGGACCTGTGTCGCTTCCATGGTTGCGATATGCGGACGGTGCGCCTGCCGCAGTGGCCGTCTTTCACCATTGTCGATCCCATCGGCCACGGGCGTGAGCTGACGAGCGTGAAGTGGCCGGGCACCTTCAGTCCGGTCACCCTGGAGGGCCGGTACAAGGAGGTGCCCTCCACGGTCGCGGTGTCGTTCTACGCCCCAGCCGAGGCGAAGCGCTCGGGAACCACCGAGGCGGAGCTGAAGTCCGCGATCGAGCGGTTCGACTTCATCGTCCGGTGATGCGCGGCGGAGGTCAGCGTGCGCCCGGCTGCAGCACGACGACCTCGCTCAGGTTGTTGCCGTAGACCGACATGCCGCTGAACTGCCGGTAGTTGAAGATGCCGCCGTCGCGCACGATGCCCACGTCGCTGCCGCGCGAGCCTCCACCGTAGGCCCACCCGGCCGGGTGCCGGGTCTGGAACACCACCGATCCCTCGGGGATCTGCCCGTTGCGCGCGGCGGCCATGTACGCATCCCCCGAGAGCACCTGGGCCTGCACGGTTCCGTAGGGACTGGTGATGGCCCGCTGCGTCGCGCCGGGGATGGCCGCCGAATGCCAGTGCCCGCTCTGGAGCATCTGCACCATCATCCCGCGCGGGTTGTTGCCATCCTGGCTCGTGGTGCTCGGCAGCCCCTGGAGACCCGCGCGCTGGAGGTTGGCGCGCACCGTGGTCACACACGTGTGATCCCTCCCGGGAAGCAGCTGCGCGGCGTTGATGGCATCGAGCCCCGCGTTGCCGGTCTCGAAGGTGTCGCGCGAGTGCAACTGCACGCGCTGCGGCGTGGCCTCCGCCTGCGCCAGCTGGACCGTCTCCTGCGGCTGGCGAGTGGACGGGGTCGACTGGATGCGGGACGTGTTGCTACCAGAAACGCGCGTCATGCGATCCTCGGGGGACTGGACCAGGGATGATTCTCGACCCCGTCCAGCCTACCAGGGCCTGGGAAGGAGGGCGAGTTGGCCTGGAACGAGGCAGGAACGAAGGCTCGGACGTCTCCTGGCGGCACATCGTGGAAATGTGAAACATTCTGGCCCGCGTCGCGGATTTCCTTGCTGGGAGGGTGGAAGCATGAAGACGTCCACGTTTCATCTGCAGTGCATGGTGTTCTTCCTCGCCGTCGGCTCCGGATGTGCCTCGATCAGACCTGTACCCGTCGAGCCATTCGCCGATGGCCGCGACTGGGTGTTGCTCAAGGATTTGAAGTACCGGATTGGCAATACCCAGGAGGTCATCGTGGTACCCGCTGGCTTCGTCACCGATTTCGCCAGTGTTCCTCGCTCGTTCTGGGCTGTGTATTCCCCGGTGGGTCAGTATCAATGGGCAGCGGTCGTGCACGATTATCTGTATTGGACCCAACAGTGTACTCGAGACCAGGCGGATCAGCTCATGCGCCTTGCGATGGCCGAGAACCGGGTACCTGCCCTGACTCGGGAGGCCATCTTCCGCAGCGTGCAGGTGGGTGGCGAGGGCGCCTGGAACGACAACGCGGCGGCGAAGGCCTCCGGAAAAGTCCGGTTCATTCCCCTGAAGATGACTCCAGATGGGCGAGCGCCGCTCGTGCCCATCGAAGTGGACGACGACTGGGCGAAGTACCGGGAGAAGCTCGAGAAGTCCGGTATGGCCGTGCCTCCCAACGAAGCAACGCCGTCAGGGAATCGTCCAAGTTACTGCACGATCGTGGAGGCTGAGCTTCGCGCGATGGGGTTGTGAAGAGACGCGCGACGGCCCTGGTGCTCGTGCCCACCACGGTGGAGGTCATGGGCGCCTGCTGGGTGCCTCGAGTACCGTTACACGACCGCCATGCTTGCCCCACCGCCGCCCCAATCGCTCGAACAGTGAATGGGGCGGGATGCGGGCTCTTCGACACTGTCTCCGCCCCCAGCAGGTATCGTGCACCCTGATCGAGAGAAGATGCTGAGCCATCCCCTCATTTTAGCAGGGGAGCAAGGGAGCGGTGTGTAGGCTGAGTGGTGCGAAAAGTAGGACGGGCGCTATTACTTCTGCGGTCATGCGCAAGCCACGCCTCAATGACCAGCAGG
>NZ_JANKBZ010000064.1 GCF_024623785.1 Archangium lipolyticum | reverse complement strand
CGCCGGGCGCCAACGGCTCGTCCGCTTACTTGTCGAGCGGGTCATCGTGCTGGGGGAGGACGTCACCATCGAGCATGCCGTGCCCCTCTCCGGTCGTTTTTGTCGTTTGCGTCCTGATGATCGACGTCTTCACCTGTGCCTGGTGTGGAGGCGCAGGCGGCGGGTGCTGGCGTAGGTGAAGGGAGGGGGTGGAGTGCGAGCGATTGTGGAGCACCTGGGCCTGGCCACGGCAGGTGCGAGGCTGGCCCCGGCGCGAGGGCCCCCCAGACCGCGTGGTGTTGAGGCTCAAGCCGCCCCAGCCAAGAGAACCAGGCCGCTGTCGCGCACCTCATGGGAAGACGGCCTGGGCCGACGTGTATCCCAAGGGGATGCGCGGCTTCTCCACCCGCCTGGCGTCCTGCTCGGGCGGCCCCGTCAGCGGCCCTCCTCGGCTCCTGCGCTCCAGCCCTCACCCTCAACCTGGCCTCTCTCCCGCCTATACGCGAGGAGTGCCTGGGGAGGGGCAGGTGGGCAACGCCGGCAATGTCGCCGGCGGCCCCTGGAACGACGTGGTCAGCTCCGTGGGCGTCAGCTTCCGCTGAGCTCAGGGCGGGGTGCTCAGTAGTAACAACGCCAATACGAGACGCCCTCGTCGCAGTAGCACACGGCGTGACCGATATCACTGACCTTGCACGACCGTGGGTTGGCTCCAGCCAATGGGCAGGCGGTACGATCCAATTCGTGGCAGTAGAGCAACACCGCGGCACTGACCTCGCCTGTCTCATGGGTACCCGGCTGCTCTGTACCGAGCGGCTCGGCATCCATGTCTGCTTCGACACCACCACAGCCCGCCAGCAAGCACGCAGACAACACGACTCCGATGATTCCTCGCATGTGCCCTCCAAGTTGTGAAGCGTCGCAAGGCTCTCACGACTCTGGGGCAATAACCACTGCAAACGCGTGCTGCCGATGCACCGGTGGCCTTCAGCGGGAGATTGCCTCGCGCTGCAACGGCCGAGGCGCCGTGGCGGGCTGGGGCGTCTGGACGGAGGGACTCGGCGCGGGAGCCTGTCTCCCCGAATCTCCAGCGCCGCCAGATGGTGGCCGTAGCCCGTGCTCAGCCCCGTGTCGATGAACACCACCCGCCCTCCGAAGCGCAGGCGGACGCGCCCGTCCTGCGTCGTGGTGTGCCCCAGCACCATCCGCTTCGCCCCCAACTGGCTCAGCACCTTCGTGAGCCCGGCCCCAGCGTTCCCCGGGGCGTGCCCGGCGCATCCGGCTCCCCCAAGCGGGGGTAGAGCCGAAGCCGCAAGAGGCGAGCCCGCCGCCTGAGGCAGCGGCAGCTCCCCTGGCCCGCACGGACGGCGCCCGGAAGGACATCCTCGAACTCTGCACGCACACTCCGCGCAAGAGCGGCAACAACCATCGACCTCTACACCACGCTCCCGTGGGAGGCCCTCTGCGCCGAGTTGGCGAAGCTCCAGGTCCAGCGCCACGAGCGTGGCCAGTTCATCCGGTTGCCCCTCGCGGCCTGGGCCAAAAAAGAAAACCCCGGCTCGCCTGATGGCGGCCGGGGCCTTGCTACTTCCAGTGGAGGCGGCGGGAATCGAACCGGAGAAATTCCGCTATGATTCCAGGTACTTTAGAAGGGCCATCCCGCCTTCTGTGAAGCGGCCCCCCAAAGTAGGCACCTCGCCCTGTCTCACTTTCAACAACAGGCATCCCTACCCAAATACTTTCCTTCGGCCCCTCGTCGCCGCGGCCGCGCCCGCCTCGCCCTTGGCCCCACGCGTGGGGGCGGGCGCGGATGCGGCGACGGCCTCGAAGGGCAGTGCCTCCTGTACACCCTCTGGCTCGCAGCCTTCTCTCCTCGAGGTCCCTTCATCCTTCTGTTCGCGCTCAACCCAGGGCGGGCTGTGCCGCCGGCGCATGGGGAGATTCGACAGCGGGGGCGCTCTCTATACGTCGGCCCTGTGCTGCTGGCCAAAGGCGGAATCCGCGCTCACCCGCCCGTCGAAACCTGTTGGAGAAGCCGCTCACCTTCAGGCGCCAGGCCATTGATTCCTCAGCTCAGGCTGCCTCCTTCTCCTCCTCCTGTGCTTGGGGTGGCCGGTATTGCGTCCCATCGCGCATCATGGCGAAGAGGATTCCGGCCAGCCTGCGTGCCAGTGCCACCACCGCAATCTTCTTGCCGCGCCGGGCGGCAATCTTCTCGGCCCATTCTCGCAGGTGGGCCGTTTCTGGCCTCTTCACCCGCAGCAGGGAGAGGGCTGCTTGTATCAGCAGCCAGCGCACCCGGCTGTCTCCTGTCTTGGTGATGGGGCCTCGGTGTTGCTTCTCTCCCGAGCTCTTCTCTCCCGGCACCAGCCCCAGGTACGCCTCTACCTGGTGCGGCCCGCTGAAGCGCTCGGGCTCATCCACCGCGGACACGAAGGCACACGCCGTCACCGGCCCCACCTGCGGCACCGTGCACAGGCGCGACACCTGCTCGTCCTTGTGGGCCACTCGCTCGAGCACCCCATTCATGAAGGCAATCTGCTCGTTGAGGTGCTGCATGAGATTGAGCAGCGGAGCCACCTGCGCCATGAGCCTGCCCGGCAGCGGCAGGGCCGCCACCCGCTTGACGAAGGACTCCGCCTCCCCATCCGCTATCCGCCAACCCTCGTACCGCACCAGGGCGCTCACCAGGCTGATGTAGCGAGTGAGCGTGCGCACCAGCGCCTCGCGCACCACCAGCTGCGCCTTCATGTGTCTGCTGGCATCCGAGGCGCGGTGCGCCGGCCGGTACGCCCCCAACTTGCACGCCTCCGCCAGGCTGCGCGCATCCCTCTTGTCTGTCTTCACCCGACGGCTGCGCGTGGCGTACATAGGGGCGAAGTTGGGGTCGGCCACCACCACCTCGTGGCCCATCTCCTCCAAGTACCGCGCCACCCACTCGCTCTCGGTGGAGGCCTCCAGTAGCACACGGGCCTTCGAGCGCTTACTCAGCAACTCCCCCAACCGCTCCCGTTGCGTCCTCACCCGCTGCTCCAGCACCACCTCGCCACCCTCCCCCAGGATGCACACCTGGCTGTCCCGCTTGTGTACGTCGATGCCGATGTACTCCATCGCCCATTCCCCCCACTTCGGCGGTCACGTCCGCTCCGCCGCAATGTAGGGCTCGGTGCGCCTCCACGCCCCCTTGGCCGCCTGGCCGCTTCATCTCCTCTATACGCTTCGTTTGGGACAACGTTCAGTTCACGGTGGGTGGACTGCCCGGCGATCACGCCTCCCGCGTGTTGTGCGAATGGTTCGAAGCTTGGTTCGACACAGAAGACACGAAATCCCTTGCTGCCAACGGATTGTATGAGGTCGCACATTTCAGGTCCGACCCTGAGACCACCGACGCGAGCACGAGCGTGGACGTTGACCTCGGTTCTGCCCCCGCCGACGCACTCCGCGATCTAATTGGGCGCTTGGCTACGGCGGGAGCAGGCAGCTTCGTACTGGGGCGGGCTGCGGGGGAGGCGTAGGACAAATGTTGGCTGCCTTTCCCTTGGGTGTGTGCCCATCGTATTGGTTGCGTTCAAAAGGCCACAGGATCTAAGTCATCGTTGTGGCTACGGGCACGCCTGCCCAGGCCGGGGCCGGCGCGGGACGCAGCTCTCCACCGTATAAACGCCACTCAAGACGCCGTTGTTGCAGGTGCGTCGCTCGGACTCACACGGCTCACACAGCGGCGTGATCGCGCTGGCGTACGCGGTCACAGCGCTGCCGTGCGCAATGGTGCGACCCTTGAAGGTGCAGTCGGAAGGCGGCGTTGCCAAGTAGATGTCGGCGCGCTCGCCCTGCGCCCGTAGGATGGACGCGAAGTCTTTGCGGATCACGAACACGCGCTTGTCTTCACCGTCGAGCTTGAGCGCGCGGCGCAGTCCATTCATCAACGTGGCCTGCAGGTCGTCGCCAAAGGCGAGCGCGCGTTGGTCCACCTGTCGCTCCGCGAACTTGCTCGCCACACTGAACACCGCGTCGCCAAGCGGGCCTGGATCGAGCAAAATCGGCAGCGCCAGGTCCGTGAGCGCACTATTCTTGAACAGCTCGCCCATCTTGTCGAAGTCAAAGAGCAGCGCTCCCTTCAACAAGGTCGAGGGCCCGGCCAAAAGAGCCGTCGCCACCCCACTGACGGGGCTGACGCCGCTCACCCGCAGGTTCACGTCGGTGCGCTCGAGCTTGGTAGCAACGCGGACCATCGGTCGAATGGTGAGGATCAGGTCCCCGCCGGCGTTGACGCTCAGGCTCGGCGCCAAGGTGAACATCACCGCGATCCGAGCGTCCGTATTCAACGAACCGCTGGCAGAGTAGTGATCACTACCAAGGCCATGGCAACCGAACAGATCTCGCGCACCGAACGATTGTTTCAGGTCGAAGCGCACATCGAGTGTTACGGGTAGCTTGATGCCGATCAGCACCGGCTCGCTGATGGCGTTGCCACGGAAGTCGAAGGTTGCGCCGCGGCCCAGACGCGCACTGGCGCGACGGCGCTCGATGCGTGCGGTCACCGTACAGCTGTGGCCGGTGTCGACTTTGATATGCGTCGGATCGTCGTAGCCGAAAAGGATGCCGTTGGCGTCGATGCTGAGGTTCGACTGGGCGAGCTCGTCGTTGACCCGTGTGCGTACAGCGCGGCACAATAGCTGTTCGTCGGCGCTGCCCGTCCTGCATTCAAAGAAGTCCAGGAACGGGTCGAGGATATCGCCCAAGGTCGTCCCTGACGCTTGCGCCTTGGCCTCGGGCGTGAAGAGCGCGAACATGCTGATCGTGAAGGCCAGCGCTGCCGCGTGGCGGCGCTTGAAAAGCTTACGGCTTGTCGTGATCATTGAATCCTCCTCGCGTTTTGTGTGTTGCCGTGTGATCCCGACGCAGCGGGTAGAGCGTCGCCAGGATCGGGCGGTGTTGCACGTGCAGCACCCTCCCGTCGACTACATGGGCCCTACGCATCCCGGCTATGTTCGGATCACAAGCTCGTGAGCCGCTCACACTTTTGTTGATCCGAGGTTGCTTGGTTGCCGTACCTTCGTCGACCAGAGATCCAACCGAGCCCAGGACCATTTACCCAGCTGTCAGAGACCCGTTGCGCTCGTGCGCCCGCCCCTCCGCACGGCCAACCGCCTCCCAATCGGGGCTACAGATCACGACCAAGCGACCATCCGGGTCACACTGCCATAATGAGCCCAGGCCCATTCACCGGCAAAGGACGCGGTGCCGCGCTAGCACCTAGCGCGTCGCTTCGAACGGCGACGCGAAACGCGGGTCCGAGAGAAATGTCTTGTCGGTCAAGCTCTCGAGAAACGCGATCAAATCGGCTTTTTCTTCGGGGCCCAGGGACGGTGTCAAAGGATTCAGGGACGGTGTCAAAGGATTCGAAGCGAGGGGCTTGAGTGAGAACGAGGCTCGGGCGTGGACGGGTAACCGACCGCTCTTCAAGTCATTCCGATGACTTGGCGTTGGCCCACAGGGTGCATCCGGCCTGGAGACTCGTGCGTAGGGGATGGGGATGGGCTGGCCGCTGAGGATGTTCCAGGAGGAGGGCTTCTATTTCGTGACGTCCAGGTGCTTCCAAGGACGGCTGCTGCTGCGCCCGAGCGTGGAGGTGAACGAGGTGGTGGGAGGCGTGCTGGCACGAGCCGTCCAGCAGAACGCCGGCAACGTACGGCTGCACGCCTTCACCTTTGCCTCCAACCATTTCCACCTGCTGGTGTGGGCCCGGGGGGCAGCGCTCGCCGGTTTCATGCAGTACCTGCGCGCCAACCTCTCCAGGAAGGTGGGGCGACTGGTGGACTGGAGTGGCGGCTTCTGGGAGAGGCGCTATTCAGCCGAGCCAGTCCTGGACGACGAGGCGCTGGTGGGGCGGTTGCGCTACGTGCTGGCCCATGGGGTGAAGGAGGGCCTGGTGGAGAGGAGCGCCGAGTGGCCGGGCCTCACGTGCCTGCCGCAGCTGCTGGGGCCGGCGAGGCGGCTGTTCCAGTGGTTCAGCTGGACGAAGCGCTGGAGCAAGAGGAGGAGCGAGGACTTGGAGGCGGGGGAGGGGCGCTTCGCAGAGGAAATCGCCGAGCCAGTGGAGCTGGTGGTGGAGCCCCTCCCGTGTTGGAAAGGACTGGGGGAGGAGGAGCGGCGGCGTGCGGTGCGGGGATTGGTGGAGGCGGTGGAATCCGAGGCTCGCGCACGGGACACGCCTGTCATGGGGGCTCAAGCCGTGAGGGCCCAGCACCCGCATACTCGGCCCGAGCACCTCAAGCGCAGCCCGCGGCCATTGGGACATGCCTCCACGCGCCAGGCGCTGAGGGAGTGGCGCGAGCAGTACCGGACCTTCGTCGCGGCGTTCCGCGAGGCGGCTGCCCGGTGGAGGCGAGGGGACTTTTCGGCCCCCTTTCCGCTCTACTCCTTCCCGCCGCGTGTCGTGCCGAGTCCCCTCACACGAATTCTTTGACACCCTCTCGGGGGGCCTACCCACGCTCACGCAGCCTGTCCGGCTGCCCGCGCCTCGATCCAATCTTGCGCCGGCGCATAACGGCCCGGCGCAATGATTCCGTCCGGATCGAATACCCGCTTCAACTCACCGACCGTTTGCCAGTAGCGCGGATCACGCTTGATCAGCGTCTCCATCGTATCGGCGCGCGCGCGGTACAGCTCCAGGCCGTGTCTATGCAGGCAGGCCAGCAGCGCATCGGCACACTGCCGGGCGCGCGCGGTGGCAGCCGGGTCGCTGCGCTGGAACAGCAGGTTGATCACCGCCACCAGGGAGGTGGGGGTTTCGATATTGATCGTGATGTACAGCGTATGGCCGTACTCGCGCGCCACGGCTTCGAGCTGCGCCACCACGCGGGTGACCAAGGCGCCATCCATCGGCAGCGCGGGGTTGATAAACATCAGCCCGCAGTCGGACGCATCCAGCTTGGCCGCCCCCAGCTGGGGCCGGCCGAACCTCCACAGCAGGTTGTCGATGGCCACGTCGGTGGGAATGCCCAGCGCGAGGCCATGCAGGGGCCGTACGGCGGCGATCGCAGCGGCGTTGGCGCGCAGCAGGGGCAGGCGCCGTCCCGCATGGCAGACCGTGTAGTCGCGCGCCAGCGATTCATCGCTGATCACGCGCACCCGGGCGATGCGGCCCAGGCGCGCACGCACCTCGCGCACGCTGGCCTTGACCTGCCCGGCATTTCCAAAAATACCGCCCAGGCTGGTCCATTCGCCCGGCGCCACCACGCGCAGCGCACGTGCCGTCTCGCGCTCGGCCTGCTCGGCAGAAAAGCCGCATTCCGTCTCCAGGTAGCGCGTGATGCCGTAGGCCATGCTGACGTGGGTGCGGGCCTGGTTGGCGATGTGGGTCACCGAGCCGATCAAGCCTTCCGACTTGCAGCGCGCCAGCTCATCGAGAAACTGCGGCAGGTCGGCGGCACGGTGCAGCGCCAGCGACAGCGCGACGCGCACCGGGCGCTTGGGAACGAGGCGGAAGCAGGCGCTCACCACCAGTCCGAAATTCCCCTGAAAGAACAAGCCATCCACCATGGGGCCCAGCCCGTACGGATGGCTATGGCTCAAGGGCGAGCGGCGCAAGCGCCGGAAGCCGCTGCGGAACAGCCGCCCCTCCCCAGTCACGGCCACCAGTCCGAACAAGTCCTCCTTGCGCGGCCCCAGGTAGCCCACACCACGGTCAAGCGCATTGCCGATGATGCTGGTGGCGCGCGCCGCTCCGGTCACGTTGAAGGTGTACTCGGGATGATGGCGCTCGAGGAAATCGTACAGCATGCCCTGGGTCACGCCGGGGCCGATCTCGACCACGGGCAAGGCCGCCCCGTCACGGCTGCGCGTGCTGACCCGGATGTGCTGCAAAGCCGAGAGGTCCACCAGCAAATTGTCCGGGGTGACCGGCGAGCGGCTGCCATAGCCGTGATTCAAGCCGGTGGAGAACGGGTACAGAGGAATGCCCTTGGCACGGGCGCGTCGCACCAGGCGCAGGACGTCGAGGACGTGGCGCGGGCGGACCACGCCGCGCACCGGCTGGGCCTGCCCGGTGACGTTGGCGCTGGGGTCCGCGCTGGTTGGACCATTCTCTTCCGAAATCCACTCCGGCATTGCTGTCTTCAATTCGGCCTCCGCAAAATGAAACAACCCGACTGCCGCAAGACAGTCAGGTGCCATGGCGCCCGCAGGCGCGCAGCACGCCCGGCAATGCCGGGCTCAGCTCGGGCGGCCCCCGCCCGAGGTGGGTGTCTGCGTCACTCGTGAGGCGACGCTGCGAAGCCCTTGAGCACACGCCGTGCCAGCCCCGTCCGTGCCAGCCCCGTCCGTGCCAGCCCCGTCCGTGCCGATCCCCGGCTGCTTTCAGGCAAGGGCTGCGTGTTGAGGGGGGCACCCAACAAGATGGGGAGGACTGTCTACACCCCGCTTCCCGTCCATGGGCGGCGGCGGCCTGCGCGTCTCACAGGGAAGGGAGGGGCGTCGGGTGACTGGTCCGGGGATTGCTATCGCGGGTTGGTATGAGACATCTTTTCATGTTCCGTTCGTTCCTTGCCTGCCTGACGGTGGGCGCGACAGTCTTGGGGCTCCCTGCCCGTGCCGAGGACGAGGCCCTGGCCCTGATGCGCAAGAGTGATGTCCAGCATCGCCTGCCACAGGAGCGGGTGCGTTCGCGCCTGATGTTGCAGGACCAGGGAGGGGCCCAGCGTGTTCGCCAGGTGGAGTTCATCACCCAGGACCCTGAGGGGCGCGGAGATCGGTTGCGCGTGCGCTTCCTCCAGCCCGCGGACGTGAAGGGCACCACCTTGCTGAGCCTCCAGGCCCCGGACGAGGAGGGGCAGGACGACCAGTGGCTGTACCTGCCTTCATTCCGGAAGACACGCCGGGTGGGACAGGCGGAGCTGGGGGACCGCTTCGTCGGCACCGACTTCTTCTTCGAAGACCTCAAGCGCCGCGAGGTGGAGGACTACAGCTATCGCCTGCTCGGCAGTGAGAAGGTGGATGGGCAGGACTGTCACCTCATCGAGGCCGTGCCCTCCGCGCCCAAGGTGGTGAAGGAGTCGCCCTACGGCAAGACGCACGTCTGGCTGCGCAAGGACAACCTCTTCGCCGTCCGAGTGCGCTCCTTCGACAAGAAGCTCCAGCCGCTCAAGGAGATACGGATGAGCCAGGTCCGCCAGGTCTCCGGCTCGGCCTGGCGGGCGGACGAGACAACGGTCATCGACGTCCAGCGCAAGCACCGGACCGTGCTCACGGTGGAGCAGCGCCAGACGGACTTCGCTCTCTCTGCGGAAACGTTCAGCCAGCACGCGATGAACGTCGAGTAGGCGGAGCCACCCATGAGATGGATGTGCCGGGGACGGACATGGCTGCCGCTCCTGATGTTGGTGGCCACCGCGGTGGCCGCACAGCCCCGCGTGTCGCCTCGGGTCGCGCTGGTGCGGGTCAAGGACACCACGGGACTCGCCTCTGAATCCGCGCTGCGCTCCACGCTCCAGCGCGCGCTGGAGCGCTCCTCGCAGTTCCAGGCGGTGGGAGGGCGGCCGCTTAGGGAGGCCGCCCGTGCTCTCCATGCCCCGGCGGGGCGGTGGGCGGAGCCCGAGTACCTGCCAGGGCTCGCCACGCGCCTTTCGTTCGATACGGCGGTGACGGCGTTGCTCACCCGCCGGGGGGCGGGCTTCCGGCTGGTCTTGCGCGCGGTGGAGCCTGCCAGCGGGCAGGGGGTGGCACTTGCCTTTGCGGACCTGGGCAAGCCGCGCCTGCGCGCCGAGGCCGCTGACCGACTGGTGCAGGCCCTGGCGCGCAAGCTGCCCACCCTGAGCGCGGCGCCGCCCACGGCCTCGGCGCCCGAGCCCACGCTCGTGGCCGATGCACCGAGCGCACCGGAAGCGCCCGCTCCGAGCGATGACGCATGGGCCGCGGCCATGAGCGGCGTGGACTTCACACAGGATGCGCCCGAGCCAGCCACGGCACAGCCGGCCGTGGAAGTGGGAGGCCGGGTGTCGGTGGAGCATTTCAGCTACCCGGAGCACCTGGGGGATGACCGCGTGGCGGGGCGCGACCTCGCGGAACTGGGGCTCCAGGTCCGGGGCACGACGGCTGGAGCCACGATCCATGGCTCGTTCCTGATGCGCCGCGACTTCGCGGACCCCAGCCGGGACCGCTTCGACGTGGAGGAGGCCTACTTCGAGCTGAAGGGCACGCGTTGGGCGTTCCGGGCGGGGCGGCTGCTGACGTCCTGGGGGGCCGCAAGCCTCTACAACCCCACGGACGTATTGGACCCGGTGGACCTGCGCGACCCGCTGGCCCCGGAGAAGCGCGGCGCTTGGATGGCCCGTGTGAGCGCCTTCTTCGGCCCGGTGTTGCTGGAGGGCTATTTCCTTCCCGTGCCGGAGGCGCACCTCCTGCCGCTGCCGGAGGCCATAGGTCCGGACGGAGCGTTCGTGGCCCGCTCCCGTTGGGTTCGCGGCCGGCTGCCGCTCCCGGAAGGGATTCCGGCTCACGTCACGGTGACGGCGCCGCGGGTGCCCTCCGCTCGCGTCGCGCACTCGCAGGGAGGCGTGCGGTTGGTGGCCTCGGTGCTCGGGGCGGACCTGTCGCTGGGCTTCGTCACGTTGATGGACCGGATGCCCACGCTCCGCGCGGACATCCTGCCCGTGCCAGGTCCGCCTCCCGGGCTGGAAGTCACCATCACCGGAACCCACGAGCGGCTCCACGTGGCCACGTTGGATGTCGAGTACACCCTGGGGAAGCTGAGGCTGGTGGCGGAGGCGGCGGCTTTCCTCACCCGGGACCGCCGGGCCCAGGACCCCTTCCGGGAAGACCCGTATGCCATTGGCGTCGTCGGTGGGGACTACCAGGTGGGGCCCTTCTTCCAGGACCACTCGCTGCATGTCTTCCTGGAGCTGACACATTCCCAGGCCCTGGCAGGCCGCTTGTCGGATGATGCCCTTGGGCGACTGCGACGACCGGTGCCCAGCGGGCTGCTGGCGCGCGTGGCGTACGAAGCCGGCCCGGACCTGCGCTTCGAAGTGGCCGGGGCGCTGTCTCGCAAGGGCGATGATGGCTTCGCCAACCCCCGGGTGGAGTACGTGCTCTTCGACCGGGTGAAGGCGCGATTGGGATACCTGTGGCTCTTCGGGAGCGCGGAGGAGGGGAGCTTCGCTCCATTCCGACACAACTCGCGCCTCGAGGCCTCCATGGAAGCGAGCTTCTAGCGATGGGGCGACACACGTGAGCGCGGCATCTGGTGGTCAGGAGCACTCCTTCCCCGAGCGGTTGGCCGGGTGGCTGTACACGCACCCACGGACGGTGGCGGCGCTGCTGGCGGGCCTGTTGCTGGCCAGCGCGGGCAGCCTGCCCTTCTTGGAGATGGAGTCCGGGCTGGACCCATTCTTCGACCGGACGTCGCCGTTGCAGGCGGACCTGGACTCGGTCAACGGCCACTTCGTCAATGACGAGCTGATCTACGTGGCCTACCGCACGGACGACGTCTTCTCGCGCACCAGCCTGGAGCAGGTGCGCGCGCTGAGCGAAGCGCTCCAGCACCTGCGCCTGCCCGGCGGTGAGGCGGAATTCTCCCCGGTCGACAAGGTCACCAGCCTCACGCACGTGAAGGACCTGGTGGGGGACGCGGACGGCTTTCGCACCGTGCCCCTGGTCCCCGAGCCAACACCGGAGGACCCGGCCGCGCTGGCGGCCCTGCGCGAGCGCGCCCGCCGCAACCCGCTCATTCACGGGGGACTGCTCTCGGACGTGTCGCCTACGGTGGGGGCTTTGAGCGTGCGGCTGGTGGACGGCCTGGACGACGCACAGAAGGCGGCGCTCGTCGCGGAGGTCCGCCGGCTGTTGGCGCAGGAGGAGCAGCGCGGCCCCACCCGCTTCTTCCTCACGGGAGACCCGGTCATCGATGCGGACGTCGCGTACCACATGCAGGTGGACCTGGAGCGTTTCGTTCCCATCGTCTACGCGCTGGTGGTGGTACTGCTGTGGATGTTCTCGCGGAGGGTGCCCGGCGTGCTGCTGGCCTTGGCGAACGTGACGGGGGCCCTGCTGGTGGGCATGGCCGCGCTCACGTGGGTGGGGGGCTCCATCAACAACCTCTCCACCATCCTGCCGCCAGTGATGATGGTGCTGGGGGTGGCGAACATCATCCACTTCCTCTCGGAGTGGGCCCGGAACGCCCGCGAGGAAACGCCAGAGCGCGCGCCCGTGCGCACCCTGGCGGAGCTCCTGGTGCCGGTGTTCATGTGTGACCTGACCACCGCGGTGGGATTCATCGCGCTGTCGGTCAGCCCCACGCCGGCCATGCGAGAGTTCGGAATCGCGGCGGCGCTGGCGGTGATGCTGTCCATGGTGGTCACCTTCCTGGTGCTGCCGCTGGCGTCTCGTCTGCGACCGGCGTCCTGGTACATCCGGCGCGAGCAGGTGCGGACCCCCGGCTGGCTCGATGCGTGGATGGCCGCGTACATCCGCTGGGTGTTCCGTCATCCACGCTGGCTCGTGGCCGCATCGGTGTTCATCGTCCTGATTGCGGGGGCAGGCCTGCTGCGCCTGACGGTGAACGAGGACAACCTGGAGCAGTTCGGCGAGGGGACGACCCTGCGCCAGCACACGGCCTTCGTCGAGGAGCACCTGGGGGGCACCACGCAAATCGTCGTGTCGATACGTGCCGAGGAACCCGAGCGCTTCCTCGAGCCGGCGGAGCTGCGCAAGCTGGAGGCGCTCGACGCGTTTCTTCGCCGGGAGGTGGGCGCGGACCACGTCACCTCGCTGGTGGACCATGTGAAGCTCCTGCACCGGGAGTTCGACGAGGGAAGGCCCGAATCCTTCCGCATCCCGGACACGCGCGAGCAGGTGGCGCAGCTCCTCCAACTCGACGGTGATGAAAGCCTGGGCGAGGCGGTGGACGCGTCCTACCAGTGGGTGCGCGGGGTGGCCCGGGTGCGCGAGCACGGTTCGACGCGGCTCCAGGAACTCTACGAGCGGGTGAACGTGTACCTGCAGGAGCACTTTCCTGCTCGGGAGGGATACCACGCGATGGCCACGGGGCAGGGGCGGCTCTGGCTGGAGATGACGGACAACATCGTCGGCAGTCAGGTCAACAGCCTGGCGCTGTCGTTCCTGCTCATCTTCGGCCCCATCTTCCTCGTGTTCCGCTCGGTGCGCGCGGGGCTGTTCACCATTCCATCCAATCTGTTTCCCATTGTCTGTGTGATGGGATGGATGGGCTGGACGGGAATTCCCCTGAGCCTGTCCACGACGATGACGTCCTCCGTCGTGTTGGGCATCGCGGTGGACGACACCCTCCACTTCATCCAGTACATGCGGGAGCGACTGCGCGCGCATGGCAACCCGGAGCGGGCGCTGGCGGAGACGCTGAGCACCAAGGGGCTGGGGGCTCTCTGGATTGCGCTGGTGTTGGGGGTGGGGATGTCGGTGGTGGTGGTGTCGAGCTTCAGCCCCACGCGGTACTTCGGGCTGCTCACCGCCTTGGCCATGGTGGCGGGGTTGGTGGGAGAGCTGCTCCTGCTTCCCCCGCTGCTCCTCGTGACGCGGACTCGGCTGGGAGTGGAGACGCCTCCCCAGCCTGGCGAGCCCGTCCTGGGGACGACGTCCTCGACGCCCTGAAGCTCAGGGCGCGCTACCCAGGGCGGTGCAGCTCATGCCACCCACCCCGAGCGTAAACAACGCCGGCTGGCGGTGGGCATGCTGGTGGCCGAAGTACTCGATGCTGCGCCTGGATTTCAGGTGACCGAAGTCAACCATGTAGATGCCGCCGCCCGGCTTCAGGATGCGAGCCACTTCGCGATAGGTCTGGCACAGCCTCTCCACCGTCGGCAGGTGGTGCAGGGACATTGTCGACACCACTGCATCCACCGAGGCATCGGCAAACATCCGCAGGTGGGTGATATCGCCCTGGCGGAAGGCAACATTCGTCAATCCCTGTCGCGCCACCAGCTCGCCCGGCTGTGGCGCGATGGTGATGACAGTCCACCTCACCCTGAGGGGAACAACCGTCAGTGTTCAAGCCTGCCGCCGCGGACCCGGATCCGTCCCTCCTCTGATCAGCGCAGAGGAGAGGGCTGGCACTGGTCGTGCAGTGAAGATCCGCCAGAAAGGGAAAGCGCGCACAACATGAAAAGTATTCAGCCTGCATTGTTTCGTAGCCTGCCCAGGGGCCTCCGCCATGCCATCGTTCGCACACGCTTCTCGCTGGATGAGAAGCGTCTCCAGAATGTGGAGGTGAAGGTCGCGGATACCGAAGCAGAGTTGGAAGCGTCCTCACGGCTGCTCCATGAGATGTATGTACGCCGAGGGATCAGTGAGCCTCATCCTTCTGGCCTGCGTGTCACCCCACACCTGGTGCTACCCACTACCGCCACAATCGTGGGCCTGGACGCTGGAAAGGTGGTGGGAACCGCCGCGCTGATTCAAGACGGCCCCCTGGGCCTCCCCATGGATGCCATCTACGGAGCGGAGCTGGCCAGGCTGCGGGCCGAAGGTCGCAGGATGTTGGAGGTGGGGGCGCTCTGCATGGGCCCTGAGTACCGGCGGACCGGGCTGGTGTATCTGTTCTACAAGCTCATGCTGCACTTCGGGCGCGAGCAGCTGATGATGGATGACGCGGTCTGCGCCGTCCACCCGGATGCGGAAGACGTGTATTGCGCCGCGCTTGGGTTCGAGCGGATGGGACCCATCCGCCAGTACCCCGGTCTGAAGAAACAGGCGGTGGCCGTCGCACTGCGCCTCAACATGCGCGAGGTAAGCGAGCGTTTCTTCCGGCGCTTCGCTCGCTGGCCGCGCACGGTGAAGAACCCGCGCTGGTTCTTCGAGGAGGCCACCTTCCCCCAGCTGCGGCTCCCGAAGGACGCGTTGTTCATGGAGCGGCGACTCCTGGCCGTCCTCAGGGCCGCAGGCCGGCTCGGCGAGGCCCACCCCGAATCCTTCGCGAACCTCTCCCCCGCTCACGAGTCCTACCTGTGGCGGACGGTGCCCACCCTGCGTCGGATCCTGGCGAAGTCGCGGCCGGACCTGTGCGTTGCCGCGAACATGTAGCGAGCCCTCCCCTCATGGAATCCAGTCCCGCTCCTTGGAACTACGACGAAGCGGGGATGTCCTTCGAAGATTACTGCGGCTTCGAGCCGCGCATGAGCGAACAGGAGGTGTTCATCGCCTTGCGGTGGCGCTCGCCCCACGTGCCCTGCACCGAGGCTATCTGGACTTCAGCAAGGTGAAGTCCTCGGAGCGCGTGGGCCCGTCCTCCATCATCGCGTGCCAGCTGTGCAGCTCTGTGATTGCAATGGAGACGGTGGCCCTCCTTCTCAAGCGGCAGGCTCACCTTGGCCGGAATACGCACACCTGCGCAGATCGTCAGATTGTTGTCGTGGAGGGTATTCGTGCTGCCGACGTTCAGCGCGCCCTTCGCATTCCCACGCACGACGTTCCCCCTGACGGAGGCAGAGCCGAAAGAAAAAGAGGCGAGCGCACCGCCCGAGGCAGCGGCGAAGGCGGAAGCGAAGAAGGAGCGCATGCCGCGACTGGATTGGGCCGGGCTGCTGCGCCGGACGTTCGCACTGGACGTATTGAAGACGCAAACAGCAAAAGCCCCATCCGCTTCTCGCTCCATCGCCGGGTCTTCAGGCTGCCCAGGCGCCCGTCGGCTTCGCGCGTAGCCGCCCAGCCAGGCGGCTCATGTCCTCAG
>NZ_JANKBZ010000063.1 GCF_024623785.1 Archangium lipolyticum | reverse complement strand
AGCGAAGCTACTGCTGCCGTCATCTCCTTCCTCATGACTCTATAAGTCATGGAATGCGGCGCACCATTCCCCCGGTTGGCCAAATGTGGCTAATGCTCAGCTCTGGGAGAGGGCGGGGGGTGAGGGTAGTCGGAGCGGTGTACTCGCCCGTGGACACTCACGAGCGGTGGAGCACCAGCACCTGCCGTCCGCGCCCCGGAACGGAGCAGTAAATCCGTAGCACGTCGGGAGCCTCCAGGGGTTCGGCGAGGGACTGGCACCAGCGAAGCAGCTCGAGGAGTGAGGAGTCGTCCTGGAGGAACCACCGTTCATCGGTCGCAACGCGGTGACGGATGCGAGCCAGAGCGGAGGCGGAGATACCGGCGAGAGTGCCCGGCCGAGTAATGAAGTACAGGCGGCGCAGGAACTGAGCGAGGCCGGGCTCGCGCCGGAAGAGCCGGAAGGAGGCGCGCGAGAAGACGAACCGCTGGCCGTCCTGTTCGTGAACGGCCTCACGGTCGAAGTGCCCGGAGCGGAAGTAGCGGGTCCGATACGCCGATGGGTCATAATGCCCGCTCTCGCCCGTGAACCAGGAGAGGTTCTCCTGACGGCGAAGGAACCCGTGAGCGAGGTCATTGGGGTTGCGCTTCACCTCGATGAGGGCGAGCACCTCGACGGGCTGTTCTGGGCGGCGAGGCAGACGGATGAGCAGCTGGTCGAGCTCGGTGCGTGCGGCGCCGAGACCGACGCCCGTGAGCACCCGCAGTCGCGCCGTGGCCTCGGGGCTCTCTCTCCCGATCAGATCGGGCACGATGAAGCTCCATGTGAGCTCGAGGGCCTGTTGCTCGAAGGAGCCACCCGCGTGCCCGGAGCGCTGCCCCTGGTGCGTCAAGAGTTCGGCCAGGTCGCCTTCCGCGCGCTCCAGTCCGAGGCGCGAGCGGAGCTGTTGTAACTCCGCGCGGACCCGGAGCAGCTCCTGCCGTGGAGGGCTCTCTTGGGTCAGCAGTGCCTGCTCCTGTCGAAGCTCCCGCTGCCTGTCCTGAAAGGCATCCAACTTGCGTTGCAGACCGGGCTGTTTTCCTGGCTCGGCCCGTACCATCGCGGCACTGAGCCCGGCAATGGCCTTGCCGGTCCTGGAGAGCTCCTCTTCCACCTGGAGGAGGCGAGCGCCCTGGGGAGAGGCCTCGTCCGCGGCGGTGGCGCGACGATACGCCCGCTCCAGCGCGCGGAGCTCGGGGTGGGCGCGCCGCAGGTCGCGGATGCTGGCGCGCTGAACGAAGACGGGGTCGGACTCCCAGAAGGGCAGTTGTTGGGTGAGCCAGTGGCGGAAGCCCTCCAGGTCGAGGCCGCGGAGGTCGATGGCCTGTTGGAGCAAGCGCTTCAGCGCGCGAGTCCCCCGGCTGACGGTCACTGCGCCTGTCCCATGGGGGCCCATGCTGTTAGGCTCGCGCGTCACACCCGATGTTCAAAGGAGTGGATGCCATGGTGGATTCCCACGCGGCTCCGAAGCACACCGTCGCCGATGAGGGCGATGTCAACGTGATACCTTACAATCTTCCGTGCGTGGCGGCGGCTCGGCCCGGGTCGCGGCAGCTGTCGCCGATGCCCCAGGTCCCGCCGCTCGTCCGTGAGGGCGAGCGCAAGTAGGGCGGAGCGAGTCCAGTACGGGCTCAGGGGGGGAGCACCATGAGGGTGTTCCCCTCTGGGATTTGGAAGTGATGGAAGGTGACGGTGGCGCTGACGTCGAGCGCGCGCACCCAATGCCACCAGCCCACGGGGATGAAGATGAGCTCTCCGGGTTCGAGCACCACCTCCACCATGTGGGCTTCCTGGAAGGCGGAGTGGCGCGAGGGATCGGGGTTCGAGGCATCCACGTGACTGAAGGTGCCGTCGCGGGGGTAGACCCGGTGGGGCTGGAAGGAGGGGATGAGCTTGACGTGTTTGCGGCCGAGGACCTGGGCCAGCAGGACGTTCATCCTGTCATGGTGGAGAGGGGTGAGGGTGCCGGCGGGGCCGAGCAGCAGCGTCATGGAGGGCGGATCGAGCGACGGGTCGATGATGCCTCGGGGTGCGCGGACGTCCTCGCGGAGGGGGCGCAGGCCGTCGCGCTGCCAGTTGTCGTTGCGCGGGACCATGTAGAAGTCGTTGGTCTCGCCGGCCTCGGCGATCATCCGGAGGAACTCCGCCATGCGGACGGTGGAGCGGTGCCGGTCGTGTTCGAAGGAGTGATTCGGGTTGGAGTCGCGGCCGGACATGATCTCCACTTCGGCCTCGCCGCAGGTGTCGCGGAAGTAGTCGAGTGACCAGCGGCGCAGGGCGGGCCAGTCCTCCATGAGCCCCTGGAGCACGACGGGGCGGTGGCCGAAGTAGTAGCGGGTGAAGAACTCCTCGGGGGACAGTCCGGCGCGCTTCTCCACGGTCCGGTGATGTCCCGCCTGGCGGTGGAGCTCGCTGTAGACGTCCATGAGCGACTCCATGCGCGCGTAGCGGCGGGCGATGCCGCGTGCCGCCCGGACGAAGGGGTGTTGATCGGCGGCGGCGACCTCCGCGCGAGCCACCTCCTCGCTCACTCCGGCCGAGAGGAGCGCGGTGGCGACCTCATCGGGAGCCGCGCCCTGGGCGAGATTCTCCGCGAGCCACTGTTGCCACTCGGGTGCGAGACGGGAGCTTCCTGGATGCATGAAGGGGGTCCTGCGGCGGGCGGGAGGAGTTGTTACGAATCTATCCAGGGATGTCAGGCTGGCACATGCCAAAACGTCGCGTCCGGCCAGACAACGTGTATCGAGGAGGAATCATGTCCAAGCCCGGCAGCGCCCAGCACCCGGTGGAACGCGGAACGGTTCGTTCCGGAAGCTTCGAGCTCCACTATTCCATCGAGGGCAGTGGCAGGCCCGCGATCGTGATTGGCAGTGCGGTCTATTACCCGAGGACCTTCTCGGACGAGCTGCGGCGGTCCCTGCGGCTCGTCTGCGTCGACCATCGGGGCTTCGCCCATTCGTCGCAGGAGGCCCCGGCGTCGGAATACACCCTGGACATCCTGCTCGCCGACATCGAGCGGGTGAGGGAGCACCTGGGACTCGAGGACATCATCATCATCGGGCACTCCGCGCATGGCTACCTGGCGCTGGAGTACGCCAAGAAGTATCCGCGTCACGTCTCGCACGTGGTGATGATCGGTACGGGCCCGAGTCACAGCGCCGCCCATACGGAATTGAATGAGCAGTACTGGCGGGAAGCGGTCTGCCCCGAGCGGAAGGCGAAGCAGGAGAGGGACCTGGAGTTGCTTCCTGGGGAGGTCGCCGCGGCGCCGGAGAAACGTTTCATCACCTACTGCCTGCGGATGGGGGCGAGGAGCTGGTACGACCCCGAGTTCGACGCCACGGAGTTGTGGAAGGGCGTCCATGTCAACATGACCATGTTCGACTACGTGTATGGCGAGGTCTTCCGGGACCTCGACATCACGAAGGGGCTGGACGCGCTCGACATCCCCGTCTTCCTGGCGATGGGCCGGTTCGACTACCTGGTGGCGCCCTACTCGGCGTGGCAGCCCTACAGGGCGCACTTCCGGGACCTGACGGTGAGGGTGTTCGACAGGAGCGGGCACACGCCCCAGCTCGAGGAGAGCCGCCTGTTCGATGCCGAGCTGCTCCACTGGCTGGGGTCTCGTCAGCGCGCGTCTTGAGAGGGGTGTGAAGGCGGACCCGCTCCCAGTGGGAGCGGGCTGCCTGGGGCGCGCACTCCAGTCCACTTCAAACCCCAGGCGCTTTTGACCAGACTCGCTCTGGACCGTTCTCGCGACAGGGGGTCGCCCTGGTCAGAGAGGCACCTGGATGGCGAGTACATCAGAGCCGAAGCCCGTAGCCGCTGGAGCACCAGAGTCCTCGGCGCCGGAGGGCCGCCGGCGAGGGCCGCACGTCTGGCTCACGCCGCTGCTGGACGCGTTCCTGTCGGAGCACCTGAGAAAGGCTCCGCCCACGGAGATGCTCCGCCAACGGGTGCTGGTCGGAACCACCCTGTTCGCGCTCGCGTTCTCGGTGGTGTACCTGCTGGCCGTGCCCTTCACGCGCGCCTCGGTCCCCACGATCGTGTCGAGCGTGTTCTACGTCGTGACGCTGGTGCTGGCGCGCAAGGCCCGCTCACTGACCCTGCCGGCGGGCCTGTTGTGCATGGTCGTGTCCGTGGGGCACATGACGGCCATCTACCTGAGCAGACACCCCGAGACGGGGTTCCACGCCGCGACCCTGCTGATCCCCTGCTGCGCGGTGTACCTGCTGGGGCTGCGCCTGGGCTCCTTCGTCACGGTCTTTCTCTTCCTGGCCGTGGGGATTCATCCGTATTACCGGGCGCACTTCACCTCCTATACCAGCGCCATCCCCCTGCCCGAGTTGACGGTCATGCACGCCACCGCGGCCGTCTCCCTGCTGGGCGTGTGGGTGATGAGCTCGCTGTACAGCTCCGCGCAAGGCTCGGCCCAGGAAGCGTTCGAGCGCACCCTGCGCACCTTGCGCGAGAGTGAGGGCAAGCTGTTCAGCCTGGTCGAGAGCACGGATGACCTGGTGTGCTCGCTCGACGCGCACAAGCGCATCATCACGGCGAATGCGGCGCTGCGCCGGACCTACCTCCTGTTTCAGGGCAAGGAGCTCGTCCCGGGGCAGCGGCTCTTCTACCCGAGGTCTCCGGAGGTGCAGGCGCGTTGGGATCCGCTGTTGGACAAGACCCTGGCGGGGGAGCGCATCCGGTTCGAGGAGGATTACACACAGGGGGATGTGCGCATCGTCCTGGACGTCTCCATGAGCCCCATCATCGATGATGAGGGGACGGTGACGGGGATGACGATCTTCAGCAAGGACATCACGGCGCGCAAGTTGGTGGAGACCCGGCTGGGCGAGATGCACCGCAACCTGGTGGAGGTCTCGCGTTACGCGGGCATGGCGGAGGTGGCCACGGGGGTGCTGCACAACGTGGGCAACACGCTCAACAGCGTCAACATCTCGGCGGGCCTGCTGAACGATCAGTTGCGTCACTCGAGGCTGTCCGGCCTGCTCAAGGCCGCGAACCTGCTGCGCGAGCACTCCTTGGACTTCAGCACCTTCCTTACCCGGGATCCGCGCGGCCAGAAGCTCCCGCGCTATCTCATCGCCCTCGCGGAGGCGTTGGAGAAGGAGCGGGAGGTGATGCGCAAGGAGGTGGGCTCACTGACGGAGAGCGTCGAGCACATCAAGTCCATCGTGAGCATGCAGCAGCAGCACGCGCGCGCGGCGGGGGTGGTGGAGCGGCTGCCGGTGCCGCAGCTCATCGAGGAGGCGCTGCGTCTGAACGCCGGGTCGTTTGAGCGCAAGGGCATCCACATCGAGCGGGAGTACGCGGAGGTCCCTCCCATCCTCGTGGATCGGCACAAGCTGTTGCAGATCCTCATCAACCTGTTGAGCAACGCGCGGCATGCGCTGATGGAGAGTGGCACGGCGGACAAGCGCCTGAGCATCCGCATCCGGCTGAGCGAGGGGGGAGACCGGCTCATCATCGAGGTCGCCGACAATGGCGTGGGAATCGCGCCGGAGAACCTGGCGCGGCTGTTCTCGCAGGGCTTCACGACGAAGAAGACGGGGCACGGCTTCGGGCTGCACATCAGCGCGCTGTCCGCCGAGGAGATGAACGGGCGCCTCGGCTGCACGAGCGCGGGGCCTGGGCAGGGAGCCACCTTCACGCTCGAGCTGCCGGTGGATGGCCCCAGCGAGGAGCGGGAGTCCTCGGAGCCCGCGGAGCAGGCCTGACTCAGGCTCCGGTGGTGCCGCGGTCCTTCATGTACTTGTCGAGGGAGGCGCGGGCCTGGGCCTGGACCTTGTTGCGCAGGAAGGGAGACCACCCGAGCAGGAGTCCGACAGGGCCGAGCGATTGCCGGGACCAGGTCCAGAAGTCGAAGCGGTCGGTGTGGCGGAGGATCTTCCCGTCCTTGAATTCGAACTCGGCGTCGATGCGGTTGAGGACCTTCCGCCCGGTGCCGCTGAAGGTATAGCGGGCATCCCAGTGGGCGCGGCCGGTGCGGTCATCGGCCTGGACATCGCGGAAGGAGAGCTCGAGGTCCTTGCCGCGCTCGCAGAGCATCTTCCACATGGAGGTGACCTGGGCGTGGCGGAGGCCGGGGAAGGCGGGGTCGGAGAACTCGGCGTCGGGGTGGTAGCAGGCGGCCATGGCCTGGGCGTCACGGCGTTGGAAGGCGGAGTAGAAGTCGGTGATGAGCTGGGCGTGAGGGTGCATGGAGGGGGTGTTTAGCAGACGTACTCCCGGTATGCCCTGTCCGTTGGAGTCGAGGCGGAAACAAGAGGGGCACAGTCGGGGCTCGCGCGGGGGCGTGCCCGGTGTAGAAGGGGCCTTTCACGGGCGAACACGCAGGGAGAAGAGAAACGGTATGGCTCGCGACATCGTCATCTGGCCCAACAAGGTGCTGACAACGCAGACGAAGCCGGTGACGGACTTCGGGGACACGCTCACGAAGCTGTTGGAGGAGATGTTCGAGTCGATGAAGGAGGCGGAGGGGATAGGGATCGCGGCGAACCAGGTGGGGGTATCGCTGAGGTGTTCGTGGGTGGGGAGGGAGGACGGGACGTTCTTCGAGATCATCAACCCGCAGATCTTGGAGAAGTCGGGGCCGGTGACGTTGGAGGAGGGGTGCCTGTCGGTGCCGGACCAGTACGAGAAGACGCCGCGGTTCCACAAGGTGAAGGTGAAGTACCAGGACCGGGCGGGGGAGTGGCACGAGCTGGAGGCGGAGGGGAGGCTGGCGCACGTGCTGCAGCACGAGATCGATCACCTGGACGGGCACGTCTTCGTGGATCACCTGTCGAACCTGAAGCGAGGGCTGATCCTGGAGAAGATGAAGAAGCTGCAGAAGGCGTTGAGCCGAAGGAAGGAAGCAAAGAAGGAGGATTAGCCCCAATCCCCCCTAACTCCCTCTCCCTCTGGGAGAGGGTCGGGGTGAGGGTATAAGGTCCCCGGGTTCCGCCCGAGCCAGAAGCCCGAGGTTCAAAGGGCGGAGCTATTGAGGCTGGCGCGAAGGGCGGTGCGGAGGGAGGCGAGGAGGCGTTCGGAGAGGGAGCGGTAGGAGTCCCCGGCCTCTCCGGGAAAGACTAGGTCATTCCAGGCGCCGATGCCGCCGAAGACATCGGAAGCGGCGGCGCAGAGGGCGAGCTGGATGGCGGGAGCAGGGAGTCCGTTGAGGAGGAGGAGCTCGGCGAGGTCCTCGAGGGGCTGTGGCTCGAGGGTCAAGCGGAGGAGGGCGCGGCGGAAGTGCTTGGACCAGGAGCGGAGGCCCTGGGCCTGGGCGAAGTCGCGCATGGCCTCGAGGGATGAGGAGAGGTCGGAGCGGGCGGAGTCGAGGTCACGCTCGAGGTCCAGCTCGGAGCCGGGACCGGCGTAGAGGAATTCGAAGGACAGGCTGGAGGAGCGGGGAGAGGGGGCGAAGAATGCGTTCCAGCTCTCCACGTCGGAGGCCTCAGGGGGCAGCTCGGCGGAGGAGGCGTACTCCACGGCGGCGCCGGAGGACATGAAGCGCTCGACGATGTCCTGCATCTCGTGGGGAGAGCGGGAGGCGAGGTGGCCCTCGAGACTTTCGAGCGGGAGGTTGAGCTCACGGGCGAGGGCCTCGGAGAGGGCGGCGGCGTTCTTGCGGCTCAGGATGAAGGAGTAGAGCTGGGGGCCGGCGATGTCATGGAGGAGGGGCTGGACCTCGCGGGGGACGAAGCGCTCGATGCGCTGCCCATCGGAGTAGAGGAGGAAGCCGAGGCCGCCGTTGCCGATGGCGTCGCGGACCTCGAGGGGGAGGCCGGCGAGACGGGGATCGGAGGGGCCACCTGGGGGGAAGGGAGCGAGCCAGAGGCGAGCGGAGGGAGCGGGGCGGTTCTCCAACCATTCTTCGAAGAACATGTGCTCGCCGCCGGGGTCCACGAGGGTGACGCGGGAGTCGAAGGGGCTCTGGTAGCGGAGGCGGAGGCCCATGAGTGCCTCGACGGCATCCCAGCGGATCTTCGATGGCTCGCGGAGGGCGCGGTTGCCAGTGGAGACGAGGACGGCGGAGCAGATGTCGATGGGACGCATGGTGAACAGGCTACACCAGGGGCGAAAGGAGCTGCCCTGGCGCGAGGGGCGAGGGGCGTGGTGGAGTTGGGACTCCCTGGAGCCAGGAGTGGAGCCCCCATGGAGACAGCCGAACTGCTTGCGATGGCCGGTGCGGTGGTGGTGGGTGGAGGGGTGTGTTGCGCGGTGGGGTTGAGGATGAGCTACCGGCGGGTGGGGCCTGGGGAGGCGCTGGTGATCGAGCGGGGTTCGAGGCCGACGCGGGTGAGCTTTGGGGGAGCGGTGGTGTGGCCGATGTTGGACCGGGCGGAGGTGTTGGACCTGTCGGTGAGGAAGGTGGTGGTGGAGAGGAGGGGAAGACAGGGGCTGTCGTGCCGGGATGGGATCCGGGTGGACGTGAGGGCGACGTTCCTGGTGAAGGTGGAGAGGAGACCGGAGGACGTGCTGAGGGTGGCGAGGGAGGTGGGGTGTGCGAGGGCGAACCGTTCGGAGGAGGTGCAGGCGCTATTGGAGGAGAGGTTCGCGTGCGCGTTGGCGAACTCGGCGAGCACGTTCAACATCGACGAGTTGTTGGCGGACCGGAGCCTGTTCATCGACCACGTGAAGGTGGAGTTGGGGAACGAGCTATTGGGCTTCAAGCTGGAGAGGATGTCGCTGGGGAGACTGGAGCAGACGCCGTTGGACCAGTTGGATCCGACGAACGTGCTGGATGCCCAGGGGATCCTGAAGCTGACGGAGCGAGCGACGAAGCTGGCGGTGGAGACGAGCGGGTTGAAGCACCAGCCGTGGATGGGGCCGAGGGAGCGGAAGGAGGAGGAGGGAAGGGGAGGGGAAGACGAGCTGGAGAGGGAAGTCGAGCGAGCGTTGGCGCAATCGAGAACCAACTGATCGCAGCACCCTCTCCCTCTGGGAGAGGGCTGGGGTGAGGGTCTACGCGGGAGTCGAGACTCGAGGTTCCGGTGTCCTACGAGCGGAACCGAGAGCAATCGATCTCATACTTGGAGACCTTGTAATTGACGATGCGCTCGGTGGTGCGGAGGAGCCGAGCGGCCTTGGCGCGATTGCCGCGGGTGGTCTTCAAGGCATCAGCGATCAAATCCTTTTCGAACTGCTGAACGGCGTCGGTCAAGGACGTACTGGTAACGGTCTCGGAGGCCTCGGCGGTCTGCAGGGTTGGCGGAAGGTGGTGTCCATGGATGGCATTGCCATCGCAGACGAGGACAGCGCGTTCGATGATGTTCTCGAGCTCGCGGACATTGCCGGGCCAGTGGTAGCTGACGAGCATGTCGATGGCTGGGGTGGAGATGCGGCGGATGTTCTTGCCGTGTTCGCGGGAGTACTTGGCGACGAAGTGGTCGGCGAGGAGGAGGAGGTCTGACTTGCGCTCGCGGAGGGGAGGGATGAAGAGGGTGAAGACGTTGAGGCGGTAGTAGAGGTCCTCGCGGAAGGACTTCTCGGAGATGGCGGTTTCGAGGTCCTTGTTGGTGGCGGCGATGAGGCGGACGTTTGCCTTGAGGGTTTCGGTGCCGCCGACGCGTTCGAACTCACGCTCCTGGAGGACGCGGAGGAGCTTGACCTGGGTGGAGGGGTTGACCTCGCCGATCTCATCGAGGAAGAGGGTGCCGCCCTCGGCGAGCTCGAAGCGGCCGCGCTTGCGGGCCTGGGCGCCGGTGAAGGCGCCCTTTTCGTAGCCGAAGAGCTCGGACTCGATGAGGGTTTCGGGGAGGGCGGCGCAGTTGACGCGGATGAAGGGCTTCTTGGCGCGGGTGGAGTTGTAGTGGATGGCGTGGGCGATGAGCTCCTTGCCGGTGCCGGACTCGCCGCGGATGAGGACGGTGGTGGTGGTGCGGGCGACCTGGTGGATCTGCTCGTACACCTGTCGCATGGGGCCGGAGGTGCCGATGATGTTGGAGAAGTCGTAGCGCTCGCGCAGCTCCTGGCGGAGGGTGGTGTTCTCCTCGAGGAGCTTCTTGCGTTCGTCCTCGAGGAGGCGGTGGGCGGCGAGGGCCTGGCCGATCATGGAGGCGATGACGCTGAAGAGGCGGGTCTCCTCCTCGTAGTCGCGGCCCTTGTCGAAGAGCAGGTCCACGCCGAGGGCGCCGACGGGCTTGCGGTGGAGGAGGATGGGGACGCAGATGAAGGAGGACTCCGGGCCACCGTCCTTGCGGCCGCGGAAGGCGCGGTGGAGGAAGAGGGGCTCGCGGCTGATCTCGGGGACGACGATGGGCCTGGAGCTCTGGACGACGCGGCCGGTGATGCCCTCGCCGAGCCGGTAGCGGGCCTTGCGGCCCTCGGCGCTCAAGCCGATGGAGGCCTCGATGTAGAGGTCATCGGCGTTGGGATCCTTCAGGGTCACGGTACCGCGGACGACGCCGTGGTAGCGCTCGAGCCGTTCCAGCACGCGGTGGAGGGCGGCCTTGAGATCGTTGGCGCCGGCCAGGGCCTGGCTGACCTCCAGGAGGCTGGCCAGGGCGGGGGGCTTGCCCTGCTGCTCGTCTGCTCGCTTCGCCATCGTGTGTTGCTCCTGCGGAACGGGTCTCCGAGGGGGCCCGGAGGGATTCTGACAATTTTGTCGGCTTTGGGCCAAAGAGCTACGAAATTGTAGGTGAGACCGTCGCAGGGGGTGAGAGCAGGCGGGCGGGGAAGTGTCCGGGGCGCGGCATTCGGAGGGTCTCCATCCGTTGGGTTCCCATCACGGGGTGGACCGGGAGCGGTGGGAGCCCGGCCCTTGCGTCGGAACGCCGGGACACTTCCGACAATTTTGTAGGAAGCTCGCGCATCTCCTACGAAATTGTCGGACTTGCGGAAGGCCCTTCCACGAGGGCGCGAGGCCGGTTCCCTCTCATTTCGAGGGTTTCCGTCGAGCCCTCCGCCGCGTGAGGCCGTTGGCACCGCATCTGCAAAAGAGAGTGGGCAAGACAGGCGGTCCGGTAGGGCCGCCGAGAGACCCGGCCCCGGAGCGGGCACATGTGGAGGACGTTGAATGCCTAAGGTGATGGCGGAGTACATCTGGATCGACGGGCAGAAGCCGACGGCGAAGCTGCGGTCGAAGATGAAGGTGTTGGAGGGCGAGGTCCGGAGCGTCTCCGAGTTGCCGGACTGGAGCTTCGACGGTTCGAGCACGTATCAGGCCGAGGGCAAGAAGAGCGACCTGATGCTGCGGCCGGTGCGTTACATCCCGAACCCGCTGCGGCCGGGGACACCGGACATCCTGGTGCTGTGCGAGGTGATGAACCCGGATGGGAGCCCGCACTGGAGCAACACGCGGGCGCCGCTGCGGGTGGTGGCGGAGAAGCACGCGGCGGAGGACACGTGGTTCGGCATGGAGCAGGAGTACACGCTCTTCGAGGGCAACCGTCCGCTGGGCTGGCCGGACAAGGGTTTCCCGGCGCCGCAGGGTGGCTACTACTGTGGCGTGGGCAGTGACGAGGTGTTCGGGCGCAAGCTGGTGGAGGCGCACGCCGAGGCGTGTCTGCGCGCGGGCATCAAGCTGTGCGGCACGAACGCCGAGGTGATGCCCGCGCAGTGGGAGTTCCAGATTGGCCCCCTCTCGCCGCTGGAGATGGCGGACGAGCTGTGGCTGGCGCGCTGGCTGCTGTACCGGATGGGCGAGGAGTACGGCATCAGCGCCACGCTGCACCCCAAGCCGGTGAAGGGTGACTGGAACGGGACGGGCTGCCACACGAACGTGAGCACGAAGGCGATGCGCGAGCCGGGCGGCATCAAGGTCATCGAGGCGGCGTGCGAGAAGCTGCGCGCGCGGCACGAGGCGCACATCCAGGTGTACGGCGCGCACAACACGGAGCGCCTGACGGGTCTGCACGAGACGGCGCCGATCAACGTGTTCCGTTACGGCGTGAGCGACCGTGGCTCGTCCATCCGCATCCCGCTGGGGACGGCGAACGACGGCAAGGGTTACTTCGAGGACCGTCGTCCCGCGGCGAACTGCGACCCGTACGAGGTGTGCCGCATCATGCTTGAGACGATCTGCGGCTGAGATCGTCCAGAAGGACTCCTTGGGGTAAGGAGGCGCGGGCCTGGCGGGCGGGAGGTGTCGGGCTTCCCGTCCGTCGGGCCTGGCGTATTTTTTGGCCCCGGGGCTGGCGTATGTTTCCGGTCGAGTGGAGCGGGCCTTGGTGGATTCAGGGGGCCGCTCGCGCTGGCCGGAGCGCCGTTGCGGCGCATCGGGGCCCGTTCCGCTCACTTGGGCCGCCGGTGCAGGCAGGTCAGCCGCCGGTATAGGCGATGCGGTAGATGATGCCGTTGGAGTCGTCGGTGACGAGCAGTGAGCCATCGGTGGCCACGGCGGTGCCGACGAGTCGTCCGAAGTGGGCGCGGCCGTCCTTGAGGAGCCAGCCGGAGACGAAGTCCTCGAAGGCGAGCGGGTTGCCCTGCGGGTCGAAGCGGATGCGCACGAGCTTGTAGCCGGTGGGCGGGTTGCGGTTCCACGAGCCACGCAGGGCGAGGAAGGCGTCGTTGCGGAACTCGGTGGGGAACTGGGAGCCCGTGTAGAAGGTGAGGGTCATGGGCGCGGAGTGGCCCTGGTAGTCGAGCGTGGACGGCCGGGTGCGAGCGCAGTAGTCGGCGCGGGCCTGGTCGTTGGGAGGCTCGGCGGAGACGAAGGGGTCCACCTCCTGCTTGCCGGCGCAGAAGGGCCAGCCGTAGTCGCCGCCCTCTTCGAGCAGGTTGAGCTCCTCGGGAGGGAAGTCATCGCCGCGGCTGTCGGAGCCATGGTCCATGCCCCAGAGCTGGCCGGTGGAGGGGTGCCAGGCGAAGCCGATGGTGTTGCGCAGCCCGCGAGCGAAGACGGAGCGGGCGCCGGTGGCCGGGTCGACGCGCAGCAGGGTGGCATGTTCGGGGTTGCTCTCCGCGCAGGCGTTGCAGGTGCTGCCGATGGAGAGGTAGAGCCTGCCATCGGGGCCGAAGGCCAGGGTGCGGTTGGAGTGCTGGCCGCCATCCGGCAGGTCGCCGATGAGCTCGCGAGGCGTGGAGAGCGTGCCATCGGGGCGGATGTCCGCGACGTAGAGCTGCTTGACGGTGACCATGTAGAGCTGGTTGCCGCGCAGCGCGAGCCCATGGACGCCGCTGTCCTTCTGGCCGAGCCCGGTGAGGGCGGGGGTCTGCTGGTCGGCGCGCCCATCGCCGTTGGTATCGCGCAGGAGGGTGACGCGGCCGGCCTCGCGCTCGGTGACGTAGACGGTGCCATCGGGGCGGACGGCGAGGACGCGCGGGTTGCTGAGGCCCTGGGCGAAGACGTTGATGCTGAAGCCGGGGCGCACGGAGAGCTGGCGCAGACGCTCGTCGTTGAAGTCGCGTTTGGCGGGGCGGACGAGGTTGTTCTCCGCGGAGACGGCGCGGACCTGGGCCTGGGTGGGAGGGACCTGGGGCGTGGGGACACGGGCCTCCTGTCCGGGAGTGTTCGGGGATTCGCGGACCGAGGGCGGAGCGGAGCCGGACGAGCAGGCGAGCGTGAGGAGTGGCAGCAACCAGCGGAGAGGGGGACGGGCGAGCGTCGTGATCATGGCGAGCGACGCTAGGGACGAGTGCTGGATGTGGAAGGCTGCGGCGAGAGGGAGTGATGGATGGAGGGCACTCATGCGGACGAGCCCTCGTCGGGTGTTCGTGGCTACCCCGGTACCTAGCTTCTGACGTGTCGGTGATTGGACAGGGACACAAGGAGGGACGCCATGGGTGAGTGGACGGACAAGCTGAAGGGGAAGGTGAAGGAGACGGCGGGCGTGGCCACGGGAGACCGTGAGCTGGAGGCCGAGGGCAAGAAGGACACCCTCAAGGGCAACGTGAAGGAGAAGATCGAGGACGCGAAGCGGGTCATCAAGGATGCCGATGACGAGGTGAAGGGGCGTCGGTAGCTGGAGCGTCTTCAGGAGAGGCCATTGAAGGCAGGCCATTGAAGCCCGAGCGGGCCGCGGGGAGTCACTCCCGTGGCCCGCTCGTCTTTTCTCAGGGAGGTACGGCATGGATGCCAGGCTGGAGCAGCTCCTCGAGCCCCGGTACGACCGGGTGCGCCGCCACGGACCGGAGAGGGCGAACGAGGAGATCCTACGGAAGGCACGCGAGCGAATGGCCCGTGATGCGAGCCGGCCATTGGACGAGGTGGAGGAGCGGTTGAGGGAACTGGACCGCGAGTGGGACCTCGAGCGGTCGTTGCAGGTGAACGCGGCGGCGTGGTCGCTGGTGGGACTGGTATTGGGGGCGACGGGGGACCGGAGGTGGCTGGTGGTGCCGGGAGTGGTGGCGGGACTGCTGCTGCAGTACGGGTTGACGGGGTGGTGCCCGCCGGTCTCGGTGCTGCGCCTGCTGGGGTGCCGCACGAGAGGTGAAGTCGAGGCGGAGAAGCTCGCGCTTCGGGTGCGGAGAGGAGACTTCAAGGGGCTGGATGAGGGTCACTCGGCGAGCTCGGAGGGGCCGGGCTGGGGGTGAGCGATGAACGAAAGCTCACAGTGGGAGTGATGGAGCGGGAGGGTCGAGCACCGCGTCACATCTGACTGGAAGAAACTCTGATCGAGGGTGGTGGCCCGGGAAGCGAGGGCCGCCACGTACCGGGCCGAGCGCCGGAGGAGACGATCGTGAGCACTTCCAGGATCAACGACCCGCTGAAGGGCACGGTAACCGGTCCGAGACAGGGAGCGGTGGGAGGAAGCAACGTGCTCGCCGCGGGTGCTCCGGTGAAGCGTCAGGTCACGCTGGTGTACGACGCGGGGCCGCATGACGGGCTCACGAACCTGCAGGTGAAGGGCAGTTGGGACGCGGCGGGCCGCTACAGCGCGCAGTGGAGCGCGCGCCCCATTCCGATGAAGCCCGTGGGGGACGGCAAGTGGGCGGTGACGGTGGAGGTGCTCGACGATGGCCAGCCGCACGACTGGGAGTGGGGCGTCATGGCGGACGGCCCCGCGGGCAAGAGCCAGTGGGCGGTGATGAGCGAGGGCAACCTGAAGCTGGACCTGAAGAAGCCCACGAGCACGTACGCGCCGACGACGTACCACGAGATGGGGGCGAGACGTTCGGGTGAGGACGCCACGTTCAAGTTCTGGGCGCCGAACGCGAAGGGTGTGCGGGTGAAGGTGACGGACGCCGAGGGGCGGGTGCGGCGCTTCCCGATGGAGCGGGATGAAGGGGGCAACTGGTCGGCGAGGGTGGAGGGCGGGTGGAAGGAGCTGGTGGGCCAGTCCTACGTCTACGAGGTGGAGGACTCGGCGGGGGAGACGAGCGAGCGGCCGGACCCGTACGCGCGGGAGATGATGGGTGAGCAGCGGGGCCTGTCGCGGATGCACCTGGACGCGAAGACGGGCAGGGAGGTGAACCGCTACGCGCCGGGCAACGTCGAGCTGATGCGCTTCGACATCGACGACGAGGAAGACGCGCACAGCGCGTACCTGGTGTTGAAGGACGAGGGGGGCCGGAGGCTGAGTGGGGAGGAGCTGCGGAAGCGGCTCGGGGACTTCGACGCCTCGTTGGTGGACAAGCTGCGAGACGGGAGGTTCAACGACTTCTGGGCGAGGAACGTCGAGCCGGACGGCCGTATCCGGATGACGAACCACGGAGGGGCGTGGACGGTGCTGGTGAACGACCCGGGGAACCTGGTGGGGCTGCGCTACGAGCTGCAGGTCTACGAGCGGGACGAGAAGGGCGAGCTGCGGCTGAGGGATGACGGGAACCGGGATGGGCGGCTGAGCGATGGGGAGCGCCAGAAGTCACCGAACAACGATCCGTGGAGTGACGTCATCACGGAGGGGAGTGGGGTGACGTTCCGGGGTTCGGTCATCACGGATCCGGCGAGCTACACGTGGAAGAACGACGGGGCGCCGAGGGAGAAGGACCCGAGCAGGTGGGTGGTGTACCAGCTGCACGTGGGGAGCTTCCTGGGCGAGGCGGGGAACGGGGATCGTTCGACGTTGGAGGACGCAGGGGCGAAGCTGGACTACTTCAAGAAACTGGGGGTGACGACGCTGGAGCTGTTGCCGGTGAACGAGGTGGAGGGGAACCGGAACTGGGGCTACCTGGGGGTGAACAGTCTGGCGGTGGAGAGCGCGTTGGGCTTCGAGGACGAGGAAGGCAGGTGGGTGAGCGGGACGGAGGCGCTGAAGCGCTTCATCGACGAGGCTCACGGGAGGGGGCTGAACGTCATCGCGGACGTGGTCTACAACCACGTGCACGGGGACTACAACGGGCTGTGGAACCTGGGGGGAGCGGAGAACCCGTACTTCAATTGGTCAAAGGAGCCGGGGAAGTTCGAGCAGCGGGACACGCCGTGGGGAGCTGTGCCGGCGTATTGGAACCCGAAGGTGAAGCAGTTCTTCGTGGACCACGCGGTGGCGCAGGTGGAGGAGCTGCACTTCGACGGGCTGCGCTTCGACTTCACGGAACCCATCAAGGGAGTGGGGGGGAGGGACGGGTGGGAGCTGCTGCGGGAGATCAACCGTCAGGTGCACTTCTTCAACCCGGACGTTTGGACGGTGGCGGAGCAGTTCGACTACGACCCGAGCATCTCGAGGCCGGCCCAGAAAGACGGCACGGGAGGGGGCTTCGACGCGCAGTGGTACACGGAGTTCCAGCACCGGTTGGTGAATGACAATGGGAAGCCGGGGCTGCTCCAGGCGGCGGCGCGCGGGTGGAAGACGGACATGGACGCGTTCATGTCGATGCTGACGAACCCGCGGGGGCTGGACGGGTGGAAGAAGGCGTTGACCATCATCTCGAACCACGACGAGGTGGGAAACGCGCAGCGGACGATGAACACGGCGGAGGGGGAGCGGCCGACGGACTTCCCGGAGCAGTGGTCTCGGAACGCGGCGCGGTTCGTTGGGGGAATGGGGATGGCGGGCCCGGGCATCCCGATGTTCTTCCAGGGAGACGAGTTCGGGGCGCAGAACGACTTCCGGTGGGGCAATCCGTCCACGTGGGACAGCGATTGGAGTTGGGAGTCGCTGGGGAAGGACTGGGACTGGGACAAGGTGACGTTCAACGACGTGCGGAAGGCGAGCTACGAGCGCCTTTTCCCGGTGGCACCGGAGGTGCGGGCGAAGGACGGGGAGTACCAGGGCCTGTCGGAGGAGGACCGGAAGGTCTTCGAGTGCCTGGCGGCGATGCCGGTGGAGCGGAGGACGGAGGCGATGCTGGACATCACGCGTCGGCAGAGCTTCCACTTCTACCGGGACGCGATCGCGCTACGTCGCTCGAGCCCGGCCTTCCAGGCGGACGGGGAAGTGCACCGGGTGTACACGCACGACGAGGACTCGGTGGTGGCTTTCACGCGCAAGGCGGGGAGCGAGGAGTACCTCGTGGTGGGGAGCCTGAACCGGAAGAACCTGGAGGGCTACCCGATGTCGTTGCCGCCGGGGAGATGGAAGGAAGTGCTGAACAGCGACGCGGCGGTGTACGGGGGAAACAACTTCGGCAACTACGGAGCGACGCTGAGCGGGGGGATCACGAAGGTGAACATCCCCTCGGCTGGCTACGTGGTCTTCAGGAGGGAGTAGCGTGGGGCAGGCTGCTCACCTGCTCACCAGGTGCGGAGCGAAGGTGCCCCATAGGTGTAGTGGGGCGCTGGAAGTCTCCTGGGTGGGGAAGAGCTCCCGTTTTCCCGTGGGTTGTCCTACTGAAACCGACGCCGTGCAGCTTTCGTGGATCAACCAGCCCGATTGAGCATTTGACGACCAGGCAACAAAGCGTTAGGTATCGGTTCCCTTGGCACGACGGGCTGGCGCAACGGCGCTGCATGCCCCCGAGCTGAGGGTTGGGAGTGGTGGGTCGGAAGGGCTGAAAGACGGAATAAGGAGTCGACGAAGCGGAGTTGACTCTCAACGCGGCGGTGGTAGAAGCCGCCTCCCCCGAAACGGCGAAGTCGCGCAGGCGACAAAGCCGGGTTGGCGGGAAGAAGAGAGTCGACGAAGGTGGTTGACTCCCAACGCGGCGGTGGTAGAAGCCGCGCCCCCTCGGACGGACAGGCGAAGTCGCACTGGCGACGGAGTCCCCCGGACGAAGCAGTGACAGACGAAATACGAAGTCGACGAAGCGAGTTGACTCCCAACGCGGTGGTGGTAGAAGCCGCCTCCCTCCGAAACGGCGAAAGTCGCACTGGCGACAGAGTCGAGCCGGCGGGAAGAAGAGAGTCGACGAAGCGAGTTGACACGGGAAGCGGAAGCGAAGTAGGTTCCGCGC
>NZ_JANKBZ010000062.1 GCF_024623785.1 Archangium lipolyticum | reverse complement strand
GAATCATCACGCCGCCGATGGTCGCCACTGTCTCGGAACCCGCGACGTCTTCCGTCTCTCCGTGCGCGTTTTATGCTCTGCTGCCCGATCGGTTTGTCCTCCAACCCACGGACTGTGCAGAAGAGCCATTTTTTCGCTTGGGTCTTTCGATCGAAAGATGAGGGGATGGCTCAGGTCCTCCAGGGGAATCGCTGCTCAGTAGCTGAGATTGAGACCGCACTGTCGCGGCGACGGCCTGGGGCCGCTTTCGGGCCAGACTCCCTCGCACACGAACACGTCGAAGAACGAACCGCCCTTGGTGATCCGCATCGGGATGGAAGTGGACAGCGGCATGGGTCCGTTGTCGTCGTTCCTCTTGTCCCAGAGGTTGAAGCCCTTCTTGAACGAGGGAGCGTCTTCCAGGTCCGAGTCCAGGTAGAGGATCGTGTAGGCCGGTGAAGCGTCATCCAGATAGGGTATCGAGGTGCCGAGGATCCGGTCGATGGGCGAGCCGTTGATGGGAATGGTGTCGAGCTTCCCATTACCATTCACGTCCTGGTACGCGAGCAGGACTCCGATCGCGCCCCGGGTGGTGAGGTCTGGCTCAAAGGGCGCCGACAGCGCCTCGTCCGGAGGTGGCTGGTAGACGCGAAACTGGAAGTCCGCGGGGAAGTTGCCCTGGAAGACCACCTCCTCGGTGGCGATGGTCAGGGGCGCGGAGATCCACTTGGGTTTATACGGGCAATCGAGCAGGCATGGGTACCAGGCCAGCGCGAGGCGCACGGGTCTGTACAAGGTGACGCTGGGGTCCAGGGTCAGCGTGCCCTTCAGGGTGAGCAGGGGCTCTTGTAGGGCAACGGGGTCCACGGGAGCCAGGTTCTGGGCTTCCACAAGAGCTGGCTGCTGGGGCTGCACGGGAGCCGGCTCCCTGGTTTCTTCCGCCGGAGTGTTGTCTCCACAGGCGGAGGCGGCGAAGAGCAGGGCGAGCCGCAGTCCCCGAGTGATGCGCGAGTTCGACTTCATGGTGTCCTCCAGGGTCTTTCGAGTGCGAGGGCCCCGGCAGTGGGGCGCTCTTGATGGAGGAACCGGACGAGCCCCCGAAAATGGGAACCGCCTTTTCTGATTTATTTCAGAACCGCCAGCCGGCTCCCGCGGAGACGAGCCCCGCGGCGCGCACGGAAGGCTGCCGCCGAGAGGGGAGATAGCGCAACAGCAGCTGACCCTGGACGAGCGCGAAGGATCGGCCCCACAGGGGGAGCTCCACTCCGGCCACGGGCCCCACGGCCACACCGAGCGCATGGAGCGGCGCGAGGGGGGCCCCACCGAGGTTCTCCTGGATCTCCTCCTCGTCATCGCGGTGCAGGGATTGCCGCATTCCGGTGAGCTCCACCGAAAGGCCCAGGTGCGGCACGAGCGCCCACTGCATCCAGCGGTACCCACCGGAGGCACCGAGACCGAACGCTCGCTCGGTGATGTCGAGCGCCACGCCCCGGTAGGACGCGCCGGTTGCGGTGAGTGTCCCCAGCGCCCACCACGAGCCCCAGGTGTGGCGATAGCCGAGCCCACCCGCGAAGCGGAGGCCCGAACCGCTTATGGGGGCGCTCTCCATCCGCGCCAGGCCCATCAGCGCGGAGTTGCGCAGCGCCACGTACCCGCCCTTCAACGCCACCTCCGTGAAGCGCCGCCAGACGAGCTTGTCCTCCTGGATCTGGCGCTGGCCTCCATAGGGCAGCTCCACCTCCAGGAGGCCGGTGCTCTCCCCCGCGCGCTTGCGCACGAGGTAGCGGCCCGGGGGGACCGCGAGCCGAAGAGGTCGCCCGGACTGCTTGTCCACCTCGGCCATCACGTCCGCTCGTGGTTGGCTCGCGACCACGAAGCGCCCGGAGGCCGCGGCCGGGAAGATGAGTGCGCTGCGCGCGACCTCGGGCTCGGTGAGGATGAGCTCGCCCGTGCCCGACAAATCCCAGGCGTAGGCCGGGTGTTGCCCCGCGCTGCTGGAGCCCGCCACCGTGCGCCGGTAGGCATAGGCGTACGCTTCGGAGAGCGACACCTTGCCGTCCCCCTCGGCGTCCGCGTCCCCTCGCAGGCCGGTGAGCAGGTGGTGGGTGAAGAGCGAGCCCTTGAGGGAGTCCCATTCCTCGGAGCTCTCTCCCGGCCCGCTCGAGGAGATGATCACCTGGCCCTGGAGCGGTAGCCGCTCGAGCGACACGTCATAGGCGGGCGCGGCGGTGCCTCCCTTGCGCTGGGCCAGGGTCCCGCTCTCGCAAGCGTCCACGATGACCACGGCCAGCCGCGCGCCGATCTGCCGGGTGGTGTCGCGCAGCTCGGCGAGTGGCAGTCCGGTACCGGCCAGATGCAGCACGCCGGCCCTGGCATGCGAGGAGATGTAGACCACCAGGACCACGTCGTTGCCAGCGGAGCGGAGCTCGGCGATGCGGCCGGCGACCTCCGCCAGCCGCTGGCGCACGGCCGTGGCCGTCGGGTCCACGAGAAGGTAGGCGCGATCGGTGCGCACACCGCCCAGCTCGATGAACAGCCGCCGGACGCGCTCCGCGTCATCGTCCGCGAAGCTGAGCACCGCGTCATCTGGAGCACCCACGTTGGCGCCGATGGAGACCAGCAGGCGGACCGTCTCGGCCGAAGCGCGGGCGGGCAGCAGGAGGAGCAGCACCGCCGATAGGCGGAGGAGCAACGAATGCAGCGGAGGTTTCGTCATTTCGGTTTCTGGAGGCGGAGCACGCTCACCCGGCAGTCGGGGCAGGAGAGCGTGGGTTGCGCGCGTCCCGCCTGTGCCCGGAGCTGGACGAGCAGGGGCTCGGCGTCCAGCGGGCGAGGGGAGAAGACGGCGAAGAGCCACTCCGGGCCGGGCGCATCATCGAGGACCACGCTCCCCGGAAGGAAGTCCCGCTGCAGCGCTGGCAAGGGTACCGAGGCCTTGCCTCCGAAGGGATGGAAGACGTTCGCCACGCCACGGCCGTCCAGTTCCAGCACCAGCAGGTGGCCGGCCTCGGGCGCCTCGTACGCGAAGCGCAGCGCATCCCCGGTCCGTACCTGGCTATCCGGACCGAGCAGCTCGGGAGTGCCTTTCCCCCGGGCTGCCACCACCTTGAATTCGTTGCCCTTGAAGTGCACCCCCGTCTGCTGCGGGAGGAGGCGCGGCGCAAGCACCACCAGCGCGAGCACCGGCACGCATACGGCCAGCACGGGGAAGAGACGGCGCCAGAAGACCGGAGCCGGCCGGGTGGCGGCGTGACGATCGAGCTGGCTCAGGAAGCGCTCCGTGGGGCGTGCGCGCAGGAAGGCGTCACGGTTCTTCGTAAGGGCCGCGAGTTGTCCACCGCAGGAGGGACAACCTTCCACGTGGGAGAGGGTGGCCTGGGGTGCGGATTCACCGGCACTCAGGGCTTCGAGCACCGCCGCGGGCGGACACCCGGGGCCTCGGAGAGAAGGGGGAAGTGGCGGGCTCATGGGAGCTCCTCGGTTCGGTGTCCCTGCCAGAGCTGGCGGATGCGTTCCTCGAACAGCTTGAGCTTCTTGCCCACCGTGCGGCGGGAGTAGCCCGTCTGTTCGGCAACCTCCTCCTGGGTGTAGCCGTCCAGGAAGTGCAGCACGCCGATGGTGCGCGTTTTGCCGTCGAGTTGCCGCAGCGCCACGCCCAGCAGAGCCCGTTGGTCGGCGTCATCGGGAGAACCCTGGCCGTGCGTCTCCAGGGTGGCGAGCTGGGCCTGCTCGGCCACGGGCTCGCGTCCGCGCCGCTCTATCAGATCGAAGCAGCAGCGCGCGGCGACGGTGTAGAGCCACGCGAGCAGGGAGCCCTCCTCCCGTGGCGGGCCATAGCGTCGCACCCGCAGGAAGGTCTCCTGCAAGGCATCCTCGGCATCCTCCGGGCGGCGTACCAATTGGAGGCAGCGCCGGTGCACCAGGTAGCCGTACTGCTCGTACAGCCGCGCCAGCCATGCGTCATCCATGCCGTGGGACTCCGGGCGGGTAGGGTGACGGAGATTTTTCGGGCACTCGCATTCAAGACGCTCTCCTACACGGGAAAGACAGTCCAAGAGCCAGAAAATGGGAACAGCGATCTGAATCAGGGCCCCAGAGCCCCCGATATCTCCGCTCCGACTACCTGACGCGATGGCAGAATCATCCGGGAGTCAGCCCCGCGGGGACGTGTCGAGGCGTCCCACGCACCCGTTGGCCACTACGGCAGCTACAATGTGTTGGTGGCCGGGTCATACAGCTCGGCCGAGGAGAGCGTGGTACTCGCCGAGGAGCCGCCCGCCACCAGCACCTCACCCGTGGGCAGCAGGACGGCGGTGTGCCACGCGCGAGCCGAGCCCATCATCTCCGTGCTCTCCCAGTGAAGCTTCGCGGGAGCTCGACGAAGAACGTCGACCCCTTCCCGGGCTCGCTTTCTACCCAGATTCCCCCGGCGTGCGCCTGGACGATCTGCCGCGCGATGAAGAGCCCGAGGCCGAGGCCGCCGTAATTGTGCGAGGCGGCGCGCTCGAAACGCTCGAAGATCCGCGTCTGGTCCTCCTTGGGAATGCCTATCCCGCGGTCCTCGAGCCGCAGCAACGCCCTGTCACCCTCGCTCCACACCTTCATCCGGATGGGGCGATGGGCTCCGTACTTGATGGCATTCGTGAGCAGGTTCACCATGACCTGCTCGAGGCGAAGCCTGTCCCACTCCCCGACGACGGAGCCCTCGAGCACCAGCTCCAGAGTGCATCCGGCTCTCTCGAGCGGCTCGGCGAGGCGGTCCGTGACCCCCCGCGCGATGGCGGAGAGATCGACTTCTTCCAGGTGCAGCTCGAGCCGCCCCATGTCGATGCGGGAGACATCGAGGAGCTGCTCGACCAGCTGCGCCAACCGCTGCAACTGGTCACCGAACGTCTCGAGCATTCTCGAGACCGTGCCGCCGAGCTGTGGCTCCAGAGACTGGCGCGCGAGGGTGAGCTCCAGGTGCCGGGCGCGCAGCTTCATGGAGGTGAGGGGCGTCTTGAGCTCATGCGAGGCGATTGACAGGAATTCGTCCCTGACCCGGATGGACTCCTGGGCTTCGCGGTAGAGCAGGGCATTGTCGAGGGCGAACGCCGCTCGGCGTCCCAGCTCCTCCGCCAATGCCAGGTCGGCGGGGCCATATCGACGGCCCGGCCGAGCGGAGAGCAGCGACAGCACGCCAAGGCAGCGCCCCCTCGCCCCAAGCGGCACGCAGATGGATGGTTTCCCCTCCAGCTCCCTCAGTGCATTCCACCGATCCTCCACCGGGATGGGCAGCCCCAGGAGCCCGGGCATCCCCGGGAAGAGCTCCGGCTGGCCGGTGCGTATCACCCGGTGCGGGCCGGTCGAGGCGCTGGCATCCAGTGGATGGCGCTGGAGGAACTCGCGCACGTGCTGGGCCCGAGACGGGAGGACATCGGCCACCGCCACCGGTTGGTGCTGCCCGCTCTCGCCGGGCGCGAAGACGATGCACAGGTCCGCCAGCTCGGGGACCGCGAGCCTGGCGATTCGCTGGAACGTGGTCTCGTAGTCGAGCGAGGTCCCCAGCTCCCGGCTGGCATTGGCCAGGAACTGGAGCTGGTGCTGGCTTCTGCGCAGCGTCTCCTCCGCCTCCTTGACGCCGGTCACGTCACTGATGACGGCGACCCCTCCCCGGAGGATGCCGAGGTCGTCCTTGAGCGGGCGCGCGGTCACGAGCAACCACACTCCCTTCGGCCTCGCGGGGTGACGCATGAAGAGCTCCGCCCTGTCCACGGCCTCGCCCCGGATGGCCCGGACGAGCGGCAGAGCCTCGGTTGGGTAGGGCGTGACCTGGTCTTGCAGGTAGATGCCATAGCTCCCCGGCCATTGCCCGGGGGGTGTGTCCGTCACACCGATTCCCACGATCTGTTCCGCCACCGGGTTGACGAGCACGAGCCGCCCGCTCTCGTCCGCCACCGCCACGCCTTCGCCCATGCTCGCGACGATGGACTCGAGGAGCTGGCTCTTGGCATGGAGCGCATGCTCCGAACGGGCCAGCGCCGCCGCCCGCTCCGAGGCGGCCGCCTCCGCCTGTTTGCGCTCGCGGCTCTCCTCCTTCACCTCGGAATAGAGCCTGGCGTTCTCGAGGGAGATGGCGGCCTGGGAAGCCAGGAGGTCGAGCGTCGCCATCCGGTCCGAGGAGAAGGCGTTCCGCGCCAGGTTGTTTTCCAGGTACAGGAGCGCCACCAGCTCGCCCTGCCTCAAGATGGGCAGGCACAGAGCGGAGCGGGGCCTCCTCGGCGCGGCGGGGTCGTCCGAGCCAGACAGCCCCGGGGCGGACGCATCCCCCAGGATGACCCGCTCCCGGGTCCGCTTCACGTAGTTGATGAGGGATTGGGGCGGAGCCCGAGCCGAGGGCGCCGAAGGAAAGAGCCGGACCACGACCTCCCCCCTCTCGAGCCACGCCTCGGCGCAGATGGACAGCTCCTCTCCGCGGCACAGCATCAGGACGCCCGTCTGGGCACCCGCCTGCTCGAGGAGGACGCGCATCAGGGTCTCCAGGAGCCGCTCCAGGACGATCTCCCCGGAGATGGCCTGAGAGGCCTTCATCACCGAGAGCAGGTCCAGCTGCTCCGGGCGAGCCATGACCGTACCGGACAGGGGGAGCACGGGCTGCTCCACCAGCTCCGGGTAGCGCTCGTCGAGCTGCCGGACCTTCCCGTCGGCCTCCCAGCGCTCGTAGCAGGCTCGGGCTCTCCGGAGATAGGCGCGGGCGAAGTCCTCGAATCCCCGCTGGAGGTAGAACCGGGCGGCCAGCTCGTAGGCGAGGCCCTCGTTCTGGACGAAGCCGTTCTCCTGCGCTGACCGGATCGCGGCCTCGTACAGATGCATGGCCTCCAGGTCTCTCCCGAGGAGGCGGGCGAGCTCCGCCGAAACCAGCGCGGAGGTGTTGAAGAACGTCTCGGGACGGTTCTCCGCCCACTCCTGGAGCTGCCGCTGATGGGCGGTGAGCGTCTCCAGAAGGCTCGCACGCTCATCCGGTGGAACCTTGTCATGCAAGGCGGCCAGGGTGAGTGCGTCGTAGACATGGTAATCATGTATCAGGAGGTGGGAAAAAGTTGCCCACAGGAACTCTCTCGCCCGGGACGCCGCCGCGAGAGCCTCCTCATAATCGCCTGACATGAAGCGGGCCCGCAGCTTGAGGATGTTGTATAGACAAATCATCGCGGTCCCCCGGCTCTCGGCCAGCCGGGCCTCGAATTCCTCCTGGCTGAACCTCTCGTCGGTGAAGGTCGAGAAGGTTCGGGTGAACCCTCGCATGTTCCGGATGAAGCGTTGGGTGCTGACGATGACATCGCCGATACCCTGGTATTTGGCCTTGCGCACGAAGTCCAGCCGCACCTCGGACTCGCGGTAGGCCTCGCTCAGGGGGACGCCCTGGGTGAGCAGGGTCGTGAGGATGGTGTTGCTGCAGTAACAGGCGTGGGCCAGGTCACCCGTCTCGATGCTGACCTGGAATGCGGTCTTGTAATAGCCGAGCGCCTCGGGGAGCGGCCGATTCCAGAAGGTGATCTTCCCCATGAAGTAAAGAACCTTGGCCTTGACGGCGAGGTAGTGGTGCTTTTCGACGAGGTCGCAGGCCACCCTCACGAAGCGATAGCCGTCCTGGTAGCGGTGGAAGGTGGGGCCGAGGATGGAGCCGAAACAGGCGTAGCCATGGGGCATGGCGTCAGTGATGCCATGCCGGAGGCTGAGGTTCACCATGTGGCAGAGGAGGAGGTGGAGCAGCCTGTAGTCCGTGAAAGCTGCCGCGGGCAACAGGGCCGCCAGCACCCTCACGGCAGCCTGTATCTCGAGGTCCGTCATGAGGGGGAGCTCGAGGAGCTCCTCGATGCAACGGCCGCCCAGGCTCACCCAGATCTTCCCATATTCCACTTCGACCTCACTCCAGTTGGGGTGGGGCGACATGCGGATACCGAAGAGCTCGAGGCCTTCCAGGGCGGTGCCGACGGCTCTCTCGTTCTCCGATTTCGTGACATGGAGATTGATCAGGCCGCAATAGGCCGTGGCCTTGTCGACCCGCGTCCTGGCCCGTTCGATGACCCGGGTGAACAGCCGCGCCGCCTCTTCGGTGCCGCCGCTGAGGTACTCGCACTCCGCCAGCTCCTCGTGCAGCGCATACGCCAGTGCGTACTGCTCCTCCCAGCAGCCCCTGGTGAGCAGCGTCACGCCGGCGGACAGATACTTGACGGCGGAGCGGTACGCGGTGGAGGCCTTGGCCTTCCTCCCGGCCAGGAGATTGAGGCTCGCGAGCCGCTCCTTCTCTTCGGGGGAGACGACGGCGGAGGCACCGCGGTTGAGCTGGTCCACCACTGCGAAGACCCTCTCCTCGACCTCCGCTGGTGGGAGATGGGACAGCAGGAGACGGCCGCTTCGCAGGTGCACCTCGCTTCGCTGGTCCTCGGGGAGCAGGGAATAGGCCGCCTGCTGGACCCGGTCGTGAAGGAATTGATAGCTCTCCCCCATCCTCAGCATCAGTCCTTCCCGGACGGCCTCCCACATCTCCCGATGGAGCTCCTCCTCCGGCATGTCGCGAATCACCGCGAGCAGCCTGGTCTCGATGCGCTCGCCGACACTGGCGGCGAGCATCAACGCGTTCCGGGTCGAGTCCGGGAGGCGCTTGAGCCTCTCCACCAGCAGCTCGACGACGTTGTCCGTATAGCGCTTGGTTCGGATCTGGTTGATGTCCCACCGCCATGCCGCCTCCGTCCGATCGAACTCAATCAGCCCCTCCTGATAAATCATTGTCAGGAATTGGGTGGCGAAGAAGGGGTTTCCCTGCGTCTTCTCCTGGATGAGCTGGGCCAGGGTATAGGTATGGCGTGGCTCCTGGTGCAGGGTGTCGGCGATGAGCAGGTTGAGGTGCTCGACGGAGAGTGGCGAGAGGACACGCTCGTTCACGGCCGCTCCCGCCTGACGGAGCTCGCTCAGGGTCAGCATCAAGGGGTGGGAAGGACTGACCTCGTTGTCCCGGTAGGCGCCAATCACCAGGAGGTACCGGGTCTCCGGTTGGGTGAGAAGGTAATGGAGCAGCCGCAGGCTGGCGGCATCGGCCCACTGGAGGTCATCGAGGAAGAGGGCCAGAGGGTGCTCCTGGCGGGTGAACACCTCCATGAACTGCTGGAAGACCCGATGAAAGCGGTGCTGCGCCTCGAGCGGCGGCAGCTCCCGCAGGGGCGGCTGCTTGCCGATGATGAGCTCGATCTGGGGCACGACCTCGATGAGGAGCTGTCCGTTGAGCCCCACGGCGCCCTGGATTCGCCGCTTCCAGTCCGCGATCCTCTCTTCGTCCTCGGTGAGGAGTTGCTGCACGAGCTCACGGAGGGCCTGTGCGATCGTGGCGTAGGGAGTGTCACGCTTGAACTGGTCGAACTTGCCCGAGAGGAAGAACCCTCTCGCCCTCACGATGGGTCTGTGCAGCTCGCGGACCAGAGAGGATTTTCCGATGCCGGAGTATCCGGAGACGAGCAGGAGCTCGGGGGCGCCGCGGGAGACGACCCGCGCGAAGGCGTCCATCAGGGAGGCGACCTCCTCCTCGCGGCCGTAGAGCTTCTGCGGAATCTGGAAGCGTTCCGAGACGTCGTGAGCCCCGAGAGGGAAGCGCGCGATGGACCCGTGTGCCGTCCACTGCTCGAGACACCTCTCCAGGTCGAACTTCAGGCCAGGCGCGCTCTGGTAGCGCTCCTCGGCCATCTTGGACAGCAGCTTGAGGACGATCGACGAGAGCGCCTCGGGAATCACGGGGATGATGTCGGAAGGACTCGGCGGAGGCCTGGCGATGTGGCAGTGGATCCAACCCAGGGGATCCGAGGCATGGAAGGGCAGGGTCCCGGTGAGCATCTCGAAGAGGATGACGCCGAGCGAGTACAGGTCGCTGCGGTAATCGACGGCCCGATTCATCCTTCCCGTCTGCTCGGGAGACAGATAGGGGAGAGAGCCTTCGATGAGCCGAGGGTTCAGCACCTCCTGGTATTCCCGGGGGAGGAGGGAGGCGCTCCCGAAGCCCGTGAGCTTCACTTCGCCCGTTTCGGGGTGGATGAGGATGTTCTGGGGCTTGAGGTCCCTGTGCGCGACGCCATGCCGATGGACCTCGGCGAGGGCTCGAGTGATTCGGATGGCGAGCTGGAGGAAGCGCCCGGGCTCCATGGGAGTGCCGAGGAGTTGAGCGAGGGGAAGGCCGCCAAAATCTTCCAGGACCAGGACCAGCCGGTCCCGGCTGCGCTCCAGGGCATACGGTCTCACCGCGGCCGGGCCCCCCACCTTCTTCCCAACCTCGTACTCGTTCTTCAGTCGCTCGAGCTCCCGGCGGGCCGGGTGCTCGGAGAGGGGCATCTTGAGCGTGACCGGCCGCCCATCCAGCTCCCTCAACGCGCGGTAGACGAGGCTCGAGGCCCCTTTCTGAAGCGCTTCGGTGGCAGTGTATCCCTGGAGGACAGGCAGGCCGACGGGCATGCCGGAAAGGTAATAACTACCTCGGTGCCACTCTACTTCGACGGCCGCGGAGCACTGGCCGAGCCATTCAACCGCGTCACCGCCTGGACGTTGAACACGTTGGGCGTATAGGCGGGATAGAGGCCATGTAGAGGGTGAGGGCTGGAGCGCACAGGGGCCGAGGAGGGCCGCGGACGGGGCCGGCTGAGCAGTGCGCCGATGCCTGACGGCGTGGCTCTTCAGCAGGGCGGCCGAGCGGCTCTACGCAAACAGTTCGCGCAAGTGCCTCTCCAGGATGGGGATCATTTCCCTCACCTTGGGCGAAGAAAAGCGTTGAGGAGGGTAGACAAGGTGCACCGGCGCATACTCCGTGGCCCAATCCGGAAGTACCCGGACGAGCCTCTTCCTGGCGAAGTCTTCCTTCAGCAGCGGTTGGGGCACCAGGGCCAATCCCGCCCCGCGCCTCACGAGGCTCAGGATCCAGGCGAAGGACGTAGATGAGACCACGAAATCAGGCTTCAACCGGATGGTCTCTCCGCTCGCCGAGCGAAGGTGCCACAGCATGTTGCCCTTGTTTCCCTCTTTGCTCACAAAGCCGATGCACGGATGAGCCGTGAGGTCTCGTGGGTGCTGAATGGCCGGGGCTCCCTGGAGATAGCGAGAGCTCGCCACCAGGACCAGGTTTCCCACCCCGAGGCGCTTGGAGCGCAGGCCGGAATCCTCCAGGTGCCCTCCCCGGATGGCGATATCGAATCCCTCGGTGATGAGGTCTACGTAGCGATTGCTGATGTGGGTCTCCACCTTGACCTGAGGATACTTCTCCCGAAACTCGATGACGGCAGCGGATATCTCCGAGTGAGGAATATCCGCGGGCGCGGTGATCCTCAAGGTACCGGTGGGTTGCTGCCGGGCCGCCGTGGCTCCTTCGAAGGCACCCAGCAGGGTCTGGAGCGCGGCTTCGGATTCCTTGAAAAAGGCGGCACCCTCGTCCGTCAGTTTCAACTTCCGGGTGGTTCGGGTCAGGAGGCTCACCCCCAGGGCCTTTTCCAGGCCAACCACCCGGTCACTCACGGTGGAGACGGAGAGACCGAGGCTCCGAGCGGCCTTGCTGAAGCTTCCCGCCCTCACCACGTTCACGAAGATCATCGCTGCATTCAAGTCCGGATTCATCTTTCGCCTATCCGGAAAATATATTGGGATTCTTCGCTCTTCTCAATGGGGTCTGCCGGGCCAAGAATGGGGGTATCAAATGAACGAGACCCCGATGACCAGGACCATTGCGAAGGAATCCATCCAGCAGCTCTTTACCGAAGCCCGCACCCATCATTTCTGGCAGAACAAGCCCGTCTCGGAGCAGACCCTGCGGGAACTCTACGAGCTGATGAAGTGGGGACCCACGTCGGTGAACTCCGCACCGGCGAGGATCGTGTTCGTGCGGAGTGAATCGGAGAAGGCCAGGCTCTATCCAGCCTTGATGGGGTCCAACATCGAGCAGGTGAAATCGGCCCCCGTGACGGCAATCATTGCTTACAATGAGAAGTTCTACGAAGACCTGCCCCGGCTCTTTCCGAGCTATGATGCGAGGCCTTTCTTTGTCAATGATCCCAGGTTCAGCTACGACACGGCCTTTCGCAACAGCTCCCTCCAGGGAGCCTACTTGATTTTCGCGGCCCGCGCGCTTGGCTTGGATGTCTGCCCCATGTCAGGCTTTTATAATGCGGAGGTGGACAAGGTCTTCTTCGCGGGCACGAACCTCAAATCGAACTTCATCTGCACGATCGGGTATGGTGACAGTTCGAAGCTCTACCCGCGGGGACCGCGCCTGTCTTTCGAGGAGGTTTGCACGATTGTTTGAGCGCCGCGCGGAAGCCGACGGCTCTCCTGAGACGGTGTCACCAGCTTCAGATGCGGCAGCTCGGGCCATGCGCCGGACCGGGACGTCGTCTACTCACGCAGCTGCTCGACCCATATCGGGAACTCCAGGCGCTGAGACCTGGTCTCGGCGCCTGCGCCCCGAGCACGGGGCTGCACCGGCCTTCCCAACCCCGTGCCGCGAATCTCCCTTGGCGCATAGCCGAATCGCTTCCGGAAGACCCGGCTGAAGTGGGCCTCGTTCATCAACCCGAATTCCGATGCGACGTCCGCGATACGGCGGTGCTCACCGGAGTCCGCCAGGGCGGAGTGGATGCGCTCGAGGCGACGCCCCAGGATGTATCGTGCGACCCCCTGGAATGGCGCGAAGAGCTCGTAGAGGACCGAGCGCGAGACTCCCACGGCCGCGCTGATTCGCGCCGACGAGAGGTCCGGCTCCGTCAGGTTCCGCTCGATGAAGCGCCGTGCGCGCACCAGCGCCGTGGCCTGGAGGTGTGGTCGGACTCCACCGAGGGTCGCCCGTGTCGGCATCAGACACGCCGCGATGACCTGCTGGGTAGCGCGGGCCAGTTGCGGCGCCTGGCTGGCCGTCAGCGCAGGCGCGGCACGAATCAGGGACTGCGTGTGCTCCAGGAGCAACCGCGCCATTCCGCCCGTCAGCCGGGCACCATGCAGCGTCTCGGTCGCGGGCAGCACCTGGGCCATCATGCTCCGGGGCAGGACAATGCAGGCGCCCGACAGGGGCCCCATCGGCAGGGACAGCGGCTGACCCAGGTCCTGGATCAGCACCTCCCCGTCGGCCAATCCCAGGATGAAATGGTCGAGCGAGTCCGAGCGGATTCTTGCGGGCGAGCGCTCATACGCCAGCGCATCCGCGCGCATGGTGCCCAGAATCATCGGTCCGAGCTGGATGCAGGTGGCCCTGGCACGGAACCGGCCCCGGGCCGCGTCCGTGGAGGGAGAGACCTCGTACAGCGCCGACATGGCGTCGTGCCACGCCCCGAAGCGCTCCGCCTCGGGCAGTGCCTCCGTCGAGAAGCGGGCAATGGGCAGTGGGGGCGTCGTCAAGGGGTACCGGGCCTCTTTCTGCGCGACCCCCGGCGTCCCGTCAAGCCTCCTGGGCACCAGGGCGTGGCGCGGAAGCGTCCACCACCCAGTTTCCATGGAACCCGAAGGGGACACGCCGTGGCACGGCCGCGGTCGCGATGGGGCCGCGGCCGATGCCCAGCGCTTCGAAGACCAGCAGGTCGCTGCGATTCTCCGCGGCCCGCCACACCACCGCGGTGAGCCACCCGTCTCCCTCCGCGGCAGTGGCGGAGCGAGGGATGAACACGGGCTCCGAGACGAGGTCTCCGCGAGGGAGAGCATACACCTGCCGCTGGCCCGTCTTCACGTCCAGGTGGACAAGGGCGTTGAGGCGCAATGGCTCGCAGGTGTTCTCACCGTGGAGGTCCGCGCCATACCAGCCGTGGCGGTAGGGCAGGCCCGTCCGGCGCTCATCGAAGCGTGGAAACTCACCCTCCAGGTCGTCGATGGGCTCCTGTCGAATGGTGTCCGAAGCGCCCGACAGGTCGAAGGTCCAGCGCCAGAGGCGGGCCATTCCATGGGGGCCGGCAGTGCCATCAGCCAGGGGGAACATCGGAGCCGCGTCATAACGGAAGACATCCGCGAAGAGCCTGCCGTCCGCTTCCCAGGCGTTCATTGGATGGAAGACGTGGCACGCCTCGGTGTTGAACCAGCGCAGCGTCGACACGTCGGCATCCCGGCGCATCACGCCGACATAGGCGGCGCGCGAGGGTTCCCAGGCAATGGCCGGAAGGCCCCGCGCGGCCCGCTCCACGCTTCCGGTCAGCGGCAGGACCGGGAACAGGACGTGGTGCTCGGTCACCAGGAAGTCATGCATCATGGAGCAGTAGGGCGCCTGGAAGTCGTCCCGTCGGATGACCCTGCCCCTGGCATCCGTCACCCCATAGCGGACCGTGGCACTCAACGGCGCTTCACCGACGTCGTAGGCGAACCAGACCAATTCCCCGGTCCGGGGGTCGACCTTGGGATGCGCGGTGACGCGTCCTCCAGGGCCGGAAACATAGCCACAAGGCTCCAGGCTCCCGTGGGCGACTTCAAAGGGAGGATAGGACTCGTTCAGCGCCAGCAGCCGGCCGGCGTGGTGGAGGATGTTGGTATTGGCGACACCCGCGTCCCGCCCCTGCGCAAGCGGATCATTGAGCGCCGTATTGAAGCCCGCGAACAGCGAGCGTCCAGCGGCGTGCTCCCACTCCCATTTCGGAGTCCGCACGTACCGGTTCCGGTAGCTCACGGTGCCGCCCTCGAAGTGGAAGGCATGAACCATTCCGTCGCCGGCGAACCAGTGGTGGTGAGGGTCACGCGGCTCGAACTGCGGATTGGGACCGATGCGGTAGAGCGTGCCGCGTATCCCGGCAGGAAGCTCGCCCCTGATCTGCAGGGTGAAATCATCCTCGGAGCGAATGGGCGCGAAGTTGCCCATGAGGTAGGGGTTGATGGAAGGACGGCGGTCCATGGCGGTTCTCCGGAGGTGACCGGTGCGGATGGCACCGGCGGGGTCGGCGTGAGGCTTTCCTCGCCGCTCCGGGCTCCTCATACGCCCAGGGCTCGAACCACCGTTATCGCGTGCGTCCGGGATTCTTGACTGCGCATCCGGAGGAGCCTGCCTGCCGTCAGTCCCGGGTATGGGCGGGATAGAGGCCATGTAGAGGGTGAGGGCTGGAGCGCACAGGGGTCGAGGAGGGCCGCGGACGGGGCCGGCCATTAGCGCATCCGTGATGGGACAGCTCAGAGCTCACTTGCCGAGCAGCACGTCCCGCAGGAGCACGAACGTCGCCGACGGATCCTGCAGCTGCATGTCGTGGCGCAGGTGGGGCAGCCTGCGCACATCCCACCCGAACCCCGTCAGTGCCGTGGCAAGCGCCTCTGGCAACACGGCCTTGCTGTCCGCGGAGAGCACGACGGTGGAGGGCACGACGGGCCTGGCGGCGACCACCGGGCGGAAAGCGATGTCCCGGAAGACGCTCGTCGCCATGCGCTTGTCGAAGCGCGCCGTCGCGTCCGAGATGAGGCGCTGCGTGCGCTCCGGGTAGCCCTTGCGCGCCGCCGCGTTCGAGCGCGCGGTGAAGAGGGCGGCGACACCGAGTGTCAGGGCCGGAGCCGCCCAGAACAACCGACCCCGGAGCCCGGAGGTCGGCAGGCCCAGCTGGAAGCCTGGATCCAGGTACACCGCGTGGCCTGGCCGCAACCGCTCCACCGCCGCCGCGAGCACCGCGCCTCCGAGCGAGTGTCCCACGACGACGTCGAGGTTACGCGGGAAGGTCTCGACGAGATCGTCGGCGAACTCGGCGAGCGTCCACGAGTCCGGCCGCGGACTGCGGCCATGGCCCCGCAGATCGGGCGCGAAAACCGTCACCTCGCCCGCCGCGCGGAGCTGCTCGATGAACGGCTCCCAGGTGGACGAGTCGACACCGAGCCCATGTACCAGTCCGATGCGGCGGGGGCCGTTGCCCACGATCGTTGTCTCGAGTTTCACGAGGCGAGCCTACCCTCTCGGCTACACCATGGCCCCGTGCGCGAGCGCGGTGCTCACGGAGGATTCCACGTCCAACGCGTGGCTACGCTACCATCCCCAGTGAAGCGAGATGTCCACGTGGCCCGGGCAATCGTCGAGGGGAGCACGCAGGCCGGCGTCGCGCTCCAGGCCGCGCTGCACCCCCAGACACAGCTCGTGGAATGAGCGTCGTGACTCCCGCTGTGCGCGCCTGAAGCCCGGCAACACGTCGGGCCGCTCGAGATCCGCCGCGAAGGACGCCGCGCGTGCCTGCAGCTCATTGAAGGCCCTGGCCAGCGGCGCGGCGTCCATCCTGCATCGGTGCGCCACGAGGCGTTCCTCGGCGGCGTGACACTCCTCGACGCACGTCAGGAGCCGCTGGAACGTCGCCAGCGTTTCCTCCGAAAACGTGACGCGGAAGAAGGTATCGGGCTCGGTCGCCAGAGCAGTGATGGTCTCGAACAGCTCTGCCAACGAGTACCAGGCGAGCCACACCATCCGCTCCGGATGCCCGAACCGCAGATCCACGACCCACTTCGGGTGGATGTCCTTCGAGTCCATGGCCGTCAGAAGAGCACGACCATCGTGCCCTCGGGAATCTGGTCATACAGCGAGGTGATGTCCGGCGTGTGCATCACCACGCAGCCCCAGGACAGGCGACCGTCGCTCCCCGCGAGCGTCCACTCCTCCGTCCAGGCGTATAGGGGGGATAGAGGCCATGTAGAGGGTGAGGGCAGGAGCGCACAGGGGCCGAGGAGGGCCGCGGACGGGGCCGGCTGAGCAGTGCGCCAGGCTGGTGGACAAGCCGCGCAGCCTCTTGGGGTACACGCCAGCCCAGGCCGCCCTCCAATGAGGTGCGAGGCAGGGGCCTGGCTCTCTTGGCTGGGGCGGAGTGGTTGAAGACGTCGTCCTGACTCCGGCGGACCTCGAAAAGCTGACAACGGGGCTCGGCTCCGACGGGTACCGCTGGAGCAGCGGGGTCCATTGCGCGAAGGGGATGTCCATCACCTACCTCATCGGGCAGCCGCCTGCGTGAGGTGTGGGGGCAGGCGCGAAGGCTTCGGCCGAGACGCCCATCGCCGCCGCGATGGTGCGCAGGTCCTCCAAGCTGATTTCGAAGTGCCCGCGGCGGGCCAGCATGCCCCAGTGGGGGTTGCTCCTGATGAAGTCGAGGCTCTGGCCAAGCCTCGCAAGGGGCACCTCGCGCGCGGCGCGCTCGAAGCGCACGTCCCGGCGGTAGGGCACGAAGCCGCCTCCCATGTCGAAGGGCACCGTACGTGCTCCGTGGACGCGGCCCAGCGCGGTGAACGCCCGGAGCGGCTCGCCTCCGCGCATTTCCGTTCTCGGCGAGTAGTACACGAGCCAGTCCCCCACGCTCATCTTCTCCAGAGGCAGGCGCTTGCCGTGGCAGAGCTGGGCGAAGCCGCCCTCCACTCCGCGCAGGACGTGCGCCCTCGAGACGACACCCACCCAGGCGCGCGTCATGAGCGCTGCTCCGCGTGACGCACGGAAGAGTGCCTCGGGGGGGTGGAGACGACGGGCTCATGGACGTGGCGGCGCATGGGGGCTCCTTCGAGGTCGGCGGCGTGCCGACGAAGGACACCGTCTCACAGGGGTACTGCCAGTTTCTGTCAGGAGCCGCTCACCCGGGCCGTGGCTCGGGGATGGCCTCGCGCGCGCGCCACTCGCGCAGCAGCGTGGCGCGGGGGCGGCCGATGCGCTCGGTGAGCGGGGCCCACGAGGTGATGCGGTCCGTGCGGAAGTTGCGGAAGTCCTGCCTCGTCTCGCACCACGAGATGACGACGCGGGCGCGCTCGAAGAAGGCGAGGCCCAGGGGCCAGACGGTGCGGGTGCTCTGGACGCCCCGCGGGTCGAGGTAGCGGATGCTCGCCTTGCACTGCTCGCGGATGGAGCGGCGCACGAGGGCAAGGTCCACACCGTCCGGTGGGCGCTCCCGCGCGGGGCCGGCCAGGAGCGACACGTCGTCCACGAGGGAATGCAAGTCCCTGGGCAGCACGGCGCGCAGCTTGGCGACCACATCCACGCAGGCCCGGCCGAGCCCGCCATCCCCGTGCTCGGAGACCAGCCGCAGGCCGAGCACCAGGGCTTCGAGCTCCTCGTCGCTGAACATCAGCGGAGGCAGGAGGAAGCCCGGGCGCAGCAGGTATCCCACACCGGCCTCGCCCTCGATGGAGGCTCCCTGGGAGCGGAGCGTCTGCACGTCGCGATAGATGGAGCGCACCGACACGCCGAGCTCTTCGGCCAGCGACTCGGCACTGACGGGTTGGCGGTAGCGGCGCAGCACCTGCATCAGCCGCAGCAGTCGCTCGGAGCGGGACATGCTCCCCATGCTGCCAGAAAATGGCGGGAGCCGGACGCGTTCGCCACAGATGGCGGTCAGTCGCTGACGACCGCCCGCATGAGCCTGCCCCGGTTTTGTGGACATACCCCATAAGTCGGCTACACGGGAGGTAGTGTCCATGGAGCGAAGGAAGAGGCGGAGTTTCACTCCGGAGTTCAGGGCCGATGCGGTGAGCCTGCCCCGGTTCGGGGGACAGCAGCACGTGGCGCGCCTGCACCGCGGGCCACACGTACCCCGAGAGCAGGAAGCGCCGCTCGAGCTGCACCACGCCGCGCACCACCAGCTCCCCGTCTCGCCCGGGTGGAAGCGTGAGTCGCTCAAATCCAAGGTCCAAGTGGCGGCATGTGCCAGTCCCGCACGCCTCACTGGACTTGAAGTGCCTGGATTCACTCACGATTCTTCGAAGAGCGTGGGCCGCCAACTCCTCCGGCTGTAACACCCTGGCGGCCCGTGGGTCCAACCTCCAACTCGAACACGGGAGGTTGCACATGAAGAGGTTCGCTCAGAAGGTCGCGGTCATCACCGGGGGCACCAGCGGAATCGGATTCGCCACTGCGCGGCTGCTCGCGGAGGAAGGGGCGAAGGTCGTTGTCTTCGCGCGCTCGGAGGATGGCCTGGCGGAGACGGTGAAGTCGCTCGGCCCGAACGCACATGCGGTGCGGGGGGATGTGACGCGCGGGGCCGACCTGGAGCGCCTGTTCCAGGAGACGCGCCAGCGCTTCGGCGGAATCGACATCCTGTTCGCGAACGCGGCGGTGGTGAAGCTGATGCCCCTGGCCGACACCACCGAGGCGCTGTTCGACGAGCTCGTCGCGGTGAACATGAAGGGGACGTTCAATACGCTGCGGCAGGCCATCCCACACCTGAATGACGGCGCGTCGGTGGTGGTGACGACGTCGTGGCTCAACCGCATCGGCTTCGAGGGGTCGAGCGTGCTGAGCATGACGAAGGCGGCGCTCCGTTCGCTCGTCCGCGTGGCCGCCGCCGAGCTGGCACCGCGAGGGATTCGCGTCAACGCGGTGTGCCCCGGCGCCATCGAGACCCCGCTGTGGGGGAAGCTGGGACTGCCCGCCGAGCAGCTCGAGGCCGCGGGGGCGAGCATCACCGCGCAGATTCCGGTGAAGCGCTGGGGCCGCCCCGAGGAGATTGCCCGCGCCGTGCTGTTCCTCGCGGCACCGGATTCGTCGTATGTCACGGGCACGGAGCTCGCGGTCGACGGAGGCCTGCGCCAGGTATGACGTCGCTTGAAGAGAATCCCTTCCACCCCGGCTACGACACCGACGGCGACCACGGCCTCGTGGCGCGCGCGGTCGACGGCAGCAAGGACGCGCTGCGCGAGCTCGTCGCCCGGCACCAGCCCTTCGTCTACAACCTGTCGCTGAAGATGTGCGGGCGGCGGGAGGACGCCGAGGACCTCACCCAGGAGGTCTTCGTGAAGGTCATCACCTCTCTGCGCACCTTCCGTGCGGAGAGTGCGTTCCGGACCTGGCTCTACCGGCTCACCGTCAATCACCTCCTCAAGAGCCGCCGGCGCGGGATGGAGGTGCTGGCCGACGACTTCCAGACCTACTTCGCCCGGATCGCGGCGGTTCCGGACGAGGCGATGACGCCACAGGAGCTGCGGGACGCCGCCGGTACGGTCGAAGAGCTGCGGATTCGGTGCACGACGGGCATGTTGATGTGCCTGGACCGTGAGCAGCGAATCACCTACGTGCTCGGCGAGCTTTTCGGGGTGGACCATCAGCTCGGCGGCGAGCTGCTGGAAATCTCTCCGGGGAACTTCCGCGTTCGGCTCTCCCGGGCGCGCAAGGACCTGTACAGCTGGATGAACCAGCGCTGTGGGCTCGTCAACGCGGCCAACCCCTGTCGGTGCGACAAGAAGACCCGGGGCTATGTGCGCAGCGGCGCGGTGGACCCGAAGCACCTCGTGTTCAACACCGACTACGTCGACAGGATCGAGGCCCTCACGCGCAGCGGGTCGTCGGAGGTCATCGACACCGTCGAGCAGCTCCACCAGCGGGTCTTCCTGGAGCACCCGCTCCAGGTCAGCCGCTCGAAGGTGGTCGACGAAATCCTCCGCAACGACACCCTCCGCACGTTCTTCAGCATCTGAACCGAGTACCGCAACCAGGTCGCCTCGCCAGTCGCATGGCCGTCGTGAACGGAGACCCGTGCGGGTGTGAGCCATGCTCCACCCGCACGGGCGGTCGCGCGCCGGGCAGATGGAGAAGCCGTCGGTCGTCACCCGCACCGGCATTCGCCAGCGACTGGCGCGGGGGGCGCACCCGCCCCGCACGTCACGTGCGCAGTCCAACCCGCTCCAGGTAGTCGTTCAGGGCCGCGAGCTCGTGCTGGGTGACCACCGCGCCGATGTAGCCGTCCGGCCGCACCAGCACCCAGTCACCCGGCTGCACCCCGTAAGCCCGCTGGAATGGCCCTGGGCATCGACGATGTCACCACGCGGTCCGACGGCATGGATGTGCAGATGGGGGCGCGGGGGGAGGAGTGCCGAGTCGCGAGCCGTCTCGTAGCCGAGCAACGTCCAATGGGGACCCTGGAAGAGCTTGAAGAGCCGGGTGGGCAGTCCAGCGCTTCCGAGGACGGGCGACCCGCCGCTCCTGCTCCGCAAATCAGCACGTCCGTCGTCAATGGGGATGTCATGGGCTCCCCAATGAGTGTATAATGCACATAATTGGGAGGAGGGGATGATGTCAAGAAGAAATGTGCAAAATGCACATATTGGCTCCAAGATACGGGAGCTCCACATGGCGCTGCTGGACATCGTCAGCGCCATGAACCGGCCGCAGCGGGATGAGGCCATGGTCAAGGCCGCGGGGATCGCGCTCGACCGGGCCCTGTTCCCCCTGCTGGTGGGCATCGAGCGCTTGGGTCCCATCGGGGTCGTGGAGCTGGCGGACCGCGCCGGGCGCGACTACACGA